>DAOQPR010000005.1:0-25923 GCA_035333265.1 Anaerolineales bacterium | reverse complement strand
CCCGCCACGCCCGCGCCAACATAGGCCACATTCGCCATTTCGAACAAGCCTTGAAGAGTGCCGTCCTCACCAAAGGGACCATGCAAGACCGGGAAAAAGACATCGATCTCTGCCAGTGGTTCAAGTTTTTCAGCAGAGCGCAAAACAAATAGTTGCTGGCATGAAGCTGGGTCTGTGGGCGGAATTACACGCACAAGATTCTTCGTCTCACCTTTTTCAAAGGCTTCAAGCGTGTTGGTACCAGTCAACCAATTACCATCCAGCGTGAGCCCCACCTGGGTCACTTCATAACGCTGCGGGTCGAGCACAGAGACAACCGAGCGCGCAGACATCAGCGAAACGTCATGTTCGCCTGAACGACCGCCAAATAGAACGGCGATACGGAGTTTGCGGGAGGTGGGTGAGGTAGTCATTTCGTAATTCGTGATACGTAATTCGTAATCCTAAAAAAACGATTACGGCATTGGCACAGTATTGAAGAGTGCCTCAATCAAAACTTCTTTTTTTGTTTCATATACGCTAGGTTCTTCATGGAGAGATTTTCCTCTTTGTTGAGGAACCATCGTCAACAGCAAGCGAATTATATGGGTAAGCAATTCTAGACGGTGTTGAAATACATGACTGCCCAGAACATGCCTGCTTTTGTAATACCAGTCTCTGCTTTCACGGGCAGAGCCAAGAGCATATTCGTAAAAGTGGGCACGCTCCTTATTACTGCCGCGAGAATATCCTTCCGAAATATTGGCGCTGATCGAACCCAAAGCGCCATAGAGCTGATTTGACACCTTATACAACCGAGAGTCTCCTTGTAGTTTTGTCACATCAAACCAACCGATTTCACCAATAAACAAGGCATACTTGTACACAGACATTTTCCAAAGCATATCGTTCTTGATTTCATCTGATACTGTAATCTGCCATTCTTCAAAATTCATTCAACGCCTCTTTTGTAGTACGTATTACGCATCACGTATTACGAACTACTACCAATCACCAACCAATTCAACTTCCAACTCCAACTTCACGTTAAACTTTTCTTGCACAGCATCCTGCACGAGCTGAATCAAGACTCGAATATCCTCGGCGCGTGTTTCGCCGTGATTGATAAAGAAATTTCCATGCACCGTGCTGATCTCAGCATTGCCGATGCGTGTACCTTTTAAGCCAGCAGCTTCGATCAAACGTCCTGCAAAATCACCTTCAGGGTTCTTGAACATGGAACCCATGCTCGCACCAGGCGGCTGTGTGGCTTTTCGGCGTCCGCTGAATTGTTCGATTTTAACAGACACTTCTTCTTCCGATGAATTTTTTAACTTCAACAAGGCACTTAATATAACGCCATGAATCTCGCCGCGCTTCAAAACACTGCTGCGATATCCGTATCCCATTTGTTCAAGGGTTAGTTTTTCACGGCCAGTCTTCGTTAACAGTTCAGCCCAAATAAGATTATGAGACATATCGCCATCGAACGCGCCTGCATTTCCAAAGACCGCGCCCCCCACTGTGCCGGGAACTGCCGCTGACCATTCGAGTCCACCCAGACCTTTGGATGCACAACGCCGCGCAAGATTGGCAATGACGACGCCCGCTTCACACCACACCGCAGGCTGGTCGCCCGTCTCAAAGCGAACATCTTTCGCCCGATTCAAAACCACCACACCGCGAACTCCCTTATCGCTCACCAACACATTCGAACCACCGCCGAGAATGTAATAAGGCAGTTCATATTGCCAGATCAACTCCATTGCATCGGCCAACTCATCCGCCGATTTAACCGTCACCAGCACATCGGCCAGGCCGCCTATGCGCGCAGAGGTATACGGTGCAAGAGACGCATTCTCATACACAGCATCGCCAAACTTGCGGCGCAACACATCAACGGCAAAGACGGTATCCACCATCAACATCCTGATCAAAGTTCCTTCAAAAGGTCGGTTGTGATCTGGTCAGCATCGCCCGCAGAAAGGACAATAACCACATCACCCGCACGAACATGTTCCAACAAATAATTCTTCGTCTCTAAAACCGAGCCGCTATATCGGGCGGAAGGATGGGGCATGGAGCCAACAACTTCCGCCGAGGTAAACTCCTGCTTGGCCTCACGGGAGGCGTAGATCTCAGTCACCAATACTTCATCGGCATCGCTAAAGGCGCGGGAAAATTCAAAGAACAGCGTTTGAGTACGCGAATATGTATGCGGCTGCCAAACAGCCCAGATGCGGCGTTCGGGATAACGTGCCTTTGCGCCTGCCAGAGTCGCCTTGATCTCGGTCGGATGATGAGCATAATCATCCACCAACAGGACACCATTCGGCTCCCCACGGACCTCAAACCTGCGTCCCGTTCCTGTAAACTGACCCAACGCCTCAGCCGCTTTCGTCAAGGGCAGCCCCATTACCGCCGCCACAGATAATGCCGCCAGGGCATTCCGCACATTATGTTCACCGGGCACCTGTAACGAAACATTCAGGGCATTCGTCACACCGCCCATATTGGTCATCACCGAAAAATCAAAACCGCCGCGGGCGTTTGTCTTTATCATACGTGCCTGAATCCATTGCGGACTGTTAATGGTCATTTCGCCCTGGAGGCTATAGGAGAGTACGCTATATCCCAAACGGCGCGCATGGGGAATTAATGCCGCGGCCCCTTCATCTTCTGCACAGGTAATAAAGGTGCCATCCGGCGGAAGCAGACCGACAAAACTTTCAAAAGCGGAATACATATCTTCAAACGTCGGGTAACAGTCCGGATGATCATGCTCCAGATTGGTGACTACTGCAATGTGTGGTTTGAGACCAAGGAACATGCGGTCATATTCATCCGCTTCGATCACAAAAGCTTCGCCTTTTCCTGCATGGGCATTAACATTCAGATTATTGAGCGTACCGCCCACAATAAACGATGGGTCCCGGTCAAGGGAATAAAGCATCCACGAGATCATGGCTGTTGTGGTGGTTTTGCCGTGGGTTCCAGCTATTGCAATCCCGGTCTTCTTTTCCATTAACTGGCCAAGAAAATCGGAACGCTTGTAAACGGGAATACCAGCCCGGTTGGCTGCCTCAACTTCCGGATTCTCATCCTTGATAGCCGAGGAACGAATGACCATATCCGCCCCGCTTACGTTACGCGGGTGATGACCAACATAGATCTGTACACCCATATTTTGCAGGTCAGCAGCAAATGGGGAAAGCGTACGATCAGAACCTGTCACCTCGTAGCCGCTTTCCTTGAGCAGCCGTGCGATGGCAGAAAGTCCGGAACCTCCAATGCCGATGAAATGAACACGGGTCATGAGTAGTCTCTTAGTCTCTTAGTCAAATAATCGATTAGCCTAGATGTAAACAACGATGATAAAGATAAGGATGATGATGACAGCAAAGTAAATGGACGGCTCGCCCAGGAAACGCGGCGGCATAACAGCCATCATGCGATTGATCGCATCTAAAATGACTGGGTCGGTGGCTGCACTCAGAATTTTTGGGAAAGGATAATTCGCCACATGGTTGTAGTACAACACGGTGCCTGCGATCAAATATCCATTGACACCACCAAGCACGGCACCGAAAAGAGAATCTTGCAAGCGCTCACGGGCAGCCTTGGGAGCAAACCGGGCAATATTCACGGTCTGATATCCAAAGTAAACAAGGGCAACCAGGATCAAAATGCGAATCCAAAACACAGAGGTGGATGCCTTATCCAGGTCGCGCACCAGGGGAATATATTTTTCCAATAACAGGTTGACCGCCAACGATGTAACCACGCTGAAGATCACCATTAACTCCTTGGCCCAGCCGCGCATGGCGCCGATGACACCAAAGAGAAAGACATACATCCAAAAGAGATAAACAACGCTCATCATAAGGCTTCTACTCCTGCCAGTTTCACCAACTGGCTGGCGATCATGCCTGCCGCCTGGGGTTTGGATAATTTTTTCATGGCGGCACGCATGGCTTCCCGTTTATTACGATTCGTCAACAGGTCATTCACCACAGGAAGGAGTTTGTCTTCCAGCAATTCATCCTGCAAGATGACGGCCGCATTGCGTTCGGCAAGATAATCCGCATTCACCTTTTGATAACGCCATGCATACGGATACGGCGTGAGGATGGCTGGCAACCCGAACAAGGGATATTCTCCCAATGTGGATGCACCCGCCCGCGAAAGTACCAGATCTGCCACGGAAAGCGCCGCTCCCATTTCATGCAAATAGGGCATGATGTGGTAGCGATGTTTTCTTTCTTCCGGCAATTGTAGGGCTTTTTTCTCTACGGTCTGCCAATCCAATGAACCTGTAATGTGAATTATCTGTGCCAGATCGAGCAATTCATCAAGGTGACTCAATATCGCCGTATTGATGGAACGCGCTCCCTTGCTGCCGCCAGTGACTAAAAGGACGGGAGCATCAGGGTCAAGCCCAAAGTGGTGAGCGGCCTTTTCGCGCGACCAGGCCGAAAGGTCGCTGCGAAGCGGATACCCTGTAAGGATGACCCGGCCCGGGTTGGAAAAATATTTTTGAGAGTCCGGCGCGGTCACAGTGACGACATCTGAAAAATAACCAAGAAACTTCAGGGCAAGACCCGGCTCGATATCAGGCACATATAAAACGATGGGCAGGTCGTGCCCGGCAACGGCCATTGGCCCGGCCACATACCCGCCGGTGAAGAACAACACATCAGGGTTGAACTCTGCAAGGATGCGGCGCGATTCGATAACTCCGCGTGTGAGCTTGACAAGGTTGCCAGGCAACGCACGCAGACCTACGCCATGCACCCCGGCGGCAGGAATGGAGCGGAATGGAATTTCTGCGCGTTTCACAAGTTCTTCTTCCATGCCGCCTTCACCGCCAACCCACAGGGTTTCGACGTTCGGATGCTTACTCTTGAGCGCTTCGTGAACGGCTAGAGCGGGGTACACGCCTCCGCCCGTCCCACCAGCGCAAATTAGCAACCGCACCGTACGACCTCCATTCTTCATCTGAAACTGTTGTACTACTTCCCTGCCGGGAAATATTGAAGAGAATGCCCATTGCCGCCAGCGTGGTGACAAGGTTGGAACCACCCGCACTCACGAATGGAAGTGCATTCCCAGCGAACGGCAACAGGCCGACCATCACAGCCATGTTAATCAAAGCTTCCAAGCCAATCCAAATGACCAGGCCAGATGCAAGCAATGTGCCAAGCATATCGGGTGCGCGGCGGGCAACGACCAAACCACGCCAAACCAGCGCTCCATACAAAGCGATAAGACCTACCCCCCCAAACCAGCCAAGTTCTTCGACCACCACAGCATAAACACTATCGGTTGGGGGAACTGGCAAACCAGTGACCTTGGAAAGCGATTTACCCAAACCCACCCCAAACCAACCGCCATTGACGATTGCCTCAAACGAACGGCGCACATGATACGAAGCTTGCAGCGGATCTTTGATGCCTGCAATAAAATCAGTAACACGTTGCTGGCCCGTGAGGCTTACCGAGACCACCAGCCAGGCTACAAAGCCAGCAATGACCAACAGACCGCCGATCTGTTTCAGGTCGCCACCTGCAAGGAAGAAGAGCAAACCGCCCAACATCATCACCGTGGCGGCGGCACTCAAATCGGGCTGTTGATAGATCAAACCGCCAACAAACCCAAGAATCACACCCAGAGGAATCAGGCCGAAGGTAATATCCTTCAACATTTCACGTTTTGCATACAGCCAGACGGCCAGATACAGGATCGAAACCAGCTTCGCCATTTCAGATGGCTGCACCGAGCCATCGAACAAATTACGGCGGGCATTGAAGCGGATCTCGCTCATCACCAGCACCACGATCAGCAACAAAATGGTAAACGCCATCGCAGGCACAATCAACTGGCGCCAGCGGTGATAATCGAAGAAAGCCAAAATAACCGCGGCTACCAAGCCGAGCCCAAGCCACATCAACTGGCGATTGAACATGTGCATGGCATCGCCGTCATAGGCCGCGCGCGAAAAATCCCAAGAAGCTGAATACAACATCGCCAGCCCAAACACGATCAACGCCGCCGTCACAAACAACAAGGGCAGGTCGAAGCCGCGCGCAAACCGCGCCGTGCGTTGGGGCAAGGTTTCCGTTACGAAAGTTCCAACACCCATTTTCTAAAGAACTCTCCTCTCTCTTCAAAATCCTTGAACTCATCAAAGCTTGTGCCACCCGGCGATAACAGGACGACATCACCCGGCGATGCAACCTCAGCCGCAAGCGTGACCGCTTCTTTGAGAGTCTGCGCCCGGCGCACATCCACGCCTCTCTCCCCGCCGACAGTTGCAATCGCTTTCTGAATCATTTCCCCCGCCTCACCAAAGACCACTACGTGATCGACACGTTCGTGAATGAGTTTGGCAAGATCGCCCCAGGGAAGTTTTTTATCGCGCCCGCCGAGCATGAGCACAATCGGTTCATCAAACGCATAAATTACGGCAATCGTCCGCTCAGGGGCAGAGGCAATTGAATTGTTGTACCAGCGAGCCCCGTTAAAATCGCGGACAAATTCGAGGCGGTGTGGTACGCCGCGAAATTCCTCCACGGCTTCGAGCATGTCATCCAACTTAAACCCTGCGGCATGACCAATGGTAAATGCCGCCAGCACATTCGCCACGTTATAGTCACCGCGCAAATACACCTTCTCGCGCAGCATCAATGGCACATAGGCAAAACCATCACGCAGACTCAACAGTCCATCATGATGAAGATAGGCGCCATTCAAACCTTCTTCCAGGTCTTGCAGGCTGAAAGTCAGCAGCTTTCCTTTGACATGGTCACGCAAAGCCCAGGCACCTTTATCATCACGGCCAAGGATGGCTGTGTCCTGAGCAGTTTGATATTCAAGAATATGTGCCTTGGCATGGGTGTAGGCATCCATGGTGCCATGCCGGTCAAGATGATTTGGCGTGATGTTAAGGATCGCCGCAATATTCGGAGAAATGGTCATCTGCTCCAATTGGAAGGAAGACAATTCCAAAATGGCAATGTCATTTGCTTGCATTTCGTCCACATAGTTGATAAGCGGATCACCGATATTGCCACCAATATAAGCCGCAGACGAAACACGATTGATCGTCTGTGATTTGCTCGCCAGTTTCGCCATCTCACCTACCAGCGTTGTGGTCGTCGTCTTGCCAGCCGAGCCGGTGATGCCGATGGTCTTGCACGGAACCACTTCCATAAAGATCTGCGAATCGTTCGAGAGTGGAATACCGCGTTTAATAGCCTCTTCCACAATCGGCAAAGTCAACGGTACGCCGCCGGAAAGGCAGAGTACATCCGTCTGATCCAGCAATTCCAGCGGATGCCCGCCCACAGCCCAGGTCACATTCACATCTGCCAATGATTTCTTTGCCGAGGCAAGTTCCTCCTCGCGGCGCGAATCATTCAATGTCACATTTGCGCCGTGATTCGAGAGCCAGCGGGCCAGGGCGAGTCCCTGCCTTGCTGCTCCTAGGATAAGAACGTGGGTGTTTGTCCAGTCTTTCATAATTCGTAAAACGTAACGCTTAATGCGTAACTCGTAAGAGGCTCTTACGCATCACGCACTTATACCTGCGCCAATCCAATTCCGATCAATGCGGCCATCAGACCAATGAGCCAAAAGCGTTGCACGATCTGGGTCTCGCTCCAGCCGAGCAATTCGAAATGGTAATGAATGGGCGTAAACTTAAAAAAGCGTTTGCCGCCCGTCCAGCGGAAATATGAAATTTGAATGACGACACTTAACATTTCCGCTAATGGAATGATACCGATCACCAACAACATGGGCCATTGACCGGTCATCAACGCAATAACCGCCAACACCGAGCCAATTGCCATGGAGCCAGTGTCGCCCATAAACAATTGAGCAGGGTGGACGTTGAACCACAAAAAGCCGAACAACGCGCCAACCAAAATAAAACAAAACCGTGCCAGATAAATTTGTTCCTGCATTAAAGCGATACCGCCAAAGGCAGCAATGGCAGTGGCAGCAATTAACCCTGCCAGGCCATCTAAACCATCTGTAAAGTTAACCGCGTTGGATTCGGCAACGATGATAAATGCAGCAATGGGCACATAGATCCAGCCAACTTCGATCTCAAAGAAAAAACCAGGCAGATACAGATCCGGCACATCAATGACATATTTCAAGGCATAGGCGATCACCAATGCCAACACCACCTGAACCATGAACTTGGTGCGGGCGCGCATGCCATCGCCTTTACGCCTGCCATGAATGCCCTCCCAGTCATCAATCGCACCGAGGATGCCAAAGGACACCATCACAGCCAGCGGCAGAAGCACCGAACGCCCCACCCCGCTGTTGGTCACACCGATAAGGGTGGCTCCATTGAGCAGCACGGTGAGAAAAAGCACCGGCAGGATGACCATCACACCGCCCATGGTCGGGGTTCCCATCTTTACCCCATGTGACCCGGGCTCCTCCACACGGATAATTTTGCCGATCTTGAAATGGCGCAAAATGCGCAGGAGAGGGCCGCCCCAAATGGCGGTCATGATAAATGACAGCCCGGCCAGGCTGAGGGAAAGGGCAATCTGTCTCACGAGCGTATCTCCAGGGCGGCAGTGATGCGATCCATGCGCAGGCCGTGAGAACCTTTGATCAAGACTGCATCACTCGCAGCGAGATTCTTTCGCAACCAATCCACAACAGGATCAATTTCTTCAAATTCAATAATATTGGAAGGCTTCATTCCAGCGCGACGGGCGGCTTCGGCGATCATATGTCCGCGAGAGCCAAGGGTTAATAGGGTTCTTGCCACCTGGGCAGCGCGCATTCCCACCATCTCATGCCCTTGACGTTCGTAGGGGCCAAGTTCAAGCATATCGCCCAATACGGCAATCTTGCGGCCATCCAGTTCATCGAGCAGATTCAAGGCCGCCAACATCGATTCAGGAGCAGCATTGTAGGTGTCATCGAGAATCAATGCTCCGGTCTCGCTGCGCACAGCTACCAGACGCAATTGGGCATGTCCGTGCGACAACCCTTCCATGATCTCCTGCCAGGTCAGACCATCATTCAAACCGACCGAGGCTGCCCGCAAGGCTGTATGCACAGAATGCCTCCCGATCATGGGAATGTGCGTATGAAGGGTCTCTTTTTGGTAATGCAAGCGGAAGCGGATGCCATCCAGCCCCAGCCCTTCGATCTGGTCGGCCCAGAGATGCGCCTCTGAAGAAAGGCCATAGAAGAAGACCTTAGCCTTTGTCTTCTCTTCCATTTTACGAACCCATGGGTCGTCAAAGTTTAAGATCGCAATCCCTTCTCTAGGCAGGGCCTGGGGCAATTCACTTTTACCGCGGAATATGGCTTCCTGTGAACCGGCGCGTTCGGCATGAACCGTCCCAATATTGGAAACAACGCCGATCTGAGGCAGGGCAATATCACAAAGAAATTGAATTTCGCCGGGAACGTAAAAGCCCATTTCAAGAACTGCCCGCTCATAACCGGACCCCAAACGTAATAAGGTCAACGGCAGGCCGATCTCATTATTCAAATTGCCAGGACTCTTAAGCGTGCGATAACGCATCCCAAGAACTTCTGCCACCATTTCTTTGGTGGTAGATTTACCCACCGAACCAGTGATGCCCACTACGCGCAGATTTGTCAATTTCCTGCGCCAGAAACGGGCAATCTGTTGAAGAGCAGAGATGGAGTTATCCACACGCAGGCAGAGAGGAGGATCAAGATTCAGAGTAGAGTCGGTTGATAGGCCGTTGCGCAGGTCGAGGGTTCGGAAGGAGGCGTCTACATCCCGTTGAATTAAAGCGAAAGAGGCCCCCCGTTTGAAGGCATCTCCAATAAATTCATGTCCATCTACTTTCTCGCCAGGAATGGCAATGAATAACGAACCGGGGATGACTTGACGCGAGTCGATATTGCCTTCCGTGATGACGGTGGCGGCGTTCGCGGGGCGAACTGAGGTGAGGGCTTCGAGGGCGTCTGCCAGGGTGAGCATGTTATTTTGCGACGAGTTGATGTCGGATCGAGTCGGGAGGAATATCCAAAAGAATGACGGTGCGCTGCGCCATTTCCGAGAAGACCGGAGCAGCAGTCTCCGCACCCCAGATTGATTCGCTGGGTTTTTCGAGCCAGACGTAGATCATGAATTGCGGGTCGTCCACCGGGCCCCAACCAATGAAAGAAGTATTTGTTTGTTCCTGAGTGTAATAACCATCGACGGGAATTTCTGCAGTACCGGTCTTGCCTGCCACACGATAACCGGGAACCAGCGCAAGCGAGTCTTCGGCTTCAAGAGAGAGTGAAAGCATTTCATTCAAGGTATCGGCAGTCTGTTCAGAGATGGGGGTAGCACCAAATTGGGCAGGCACATTGTATTGCCGGCCTTCGCGCACCATGCCATATAACACATGCGGGATGACCATCCGACCATTATTTACGACGGAAGATGCCGCAGCCATGATCTGAATCGGGGTCGCGGCCACACCCTGACCAAATGCATTGGTTCCTAAATCCACCGGATACCAATCCGCATCACCTGGGACCTTGAGCCTGCCCGGCGCTTCCCCGGCCATATCCACACCGGTGAGGTGACCAAGGCCAAAGGCATCCATGTAACCATAAAAAGTACCTGCGCCCATTTCAGAAGCAAGGGTCACCATACACACGTTGAGTGAGTGTTGCAAACATCCGACCATGTTCTGAACGCCCCAGGGATTGCGATCCCAGTTTTGAACGGTCACCCCGCCGATCAGAATGGAGCCAGTATCGAGATAGGTGGTATTGGGGGTCGTCACACCACTATCGAGTGCCGCTGCCATGGTCAGAACTTTGATAACGGAGCCGGGTTCATACGTCTTTGAAATTGCCGGATTGAAATCAGTGGCATTATCGTAGACTGCGTCATAATTCCAGAACTCGTTCAGGTCCATGCGCCGGGAGGTGGCAATCGCAAGCATCTCACCGTTGCGCGGATCCATGATGGCAATGACGCCTTCTTGAGCGCCATAGGTGCCAAGAGCAGTATCGAGAATATCTTCAGCAGCAGCCTGTAAGTCACGATTAATCGTGAGAATCAGGGTAGTGCCATCAGGTACGTGCGGAATTTCAAAGGCCTTGTTCGGGTCGGTAGGCACAAGCACCTGAACAGAATTACCAGCCAGAAGATTATCGTATTTCTCTTCAACTCCGAAATAGCCCCTGCCTTCACGGTTGACAAAGCCCAGGATGTTCGAGCCAAGTGCATTTTCAGGATAACTACGTTGGGGATGGGATTTAAACTGAAGACCGGTTAAGCCGCCGGAAACGCCCTCGGGAGCTTGATCGTTCAAGGCCTTCTTTAATTCCTGGAGATATAACGCCTTATTCGCATCCACATAATCCGCAAGGACGATATAGGAAATGCCTTCTGGGGGAGTTTGGAGGACGCTCATCAGGTCGTCGTATTCCATATCCAACGCATCAGCGACGGCAAATGAAATGGCATGTGGATCTGTCATATTAACCAGATCAACGCCGATCTCGTACACGGTCTTTTCCCCGGCCAAAAGACGTCCGTTGCGATCGTAGATCTCACCGCGGTTTGGATAGAACGTCTTCCATTCGTATGCATAATTTTCTGACTGCTGACGAAAGACCGCCGCTTCGGCGCTGTTTTGAATACGCGTCATCTGAATAATGATGGCCAGGGAAAAAAACAATAAAGCCCCGGCCAGGACCTGACTGCGGCGGGCGTATTGTTGTCTCATTGCGGGCTCCGGGATGTAAGGCGCACATCCATCCAATCCAATAGAGATTGGTTATATTCCGGCGGAATGGTCAGTGCGCTTACTTGCGGCGCCTGAGTGGAAGAGAGGTCAATCGGCTGGGGCGCTACATACCCTGGCACGACCAGGTATTCCAACTCATAGCTTTCCACGGGCCGAAAGCCCATCTCACGTGCGCGTTTTTCAAACGAAACGGATGAAGTCAGACCTGCCAGTTGAGTTTGAAGATCGCTGCTTACCTGCTGGCTGGCCGCAATGGCATCGGTCAGTTCCTGAATGTCACGCCCGGCAATGGCGGTTCGTGAGGTGACGTTTAAATATAATGCCGCCACCATTGCAAAAGCGACCACCATGAGGAATGCACTGCCCACCCACTGGCGTTGAACGCGCCAGGGAGCAACACGGTAGGCATGGATCAGGTGGTTAACATTCGGTATGTTCACTTTATTTCTCTCTCAATTTCACGGGTGGACGTGAAGCCCATCCCTACAATTTCTCTATTACTCTAAGTTTGGCACTGCGCGCACGAGGGTTTTCATGTAGTTCTTCCTCGCCCGGCAGGATCGGTTTTTTATTCACCAACTTGACAATTGCCTTACGTTCTTGCTCATAAATTCTTTCATAAGGCGGATTGATGAGATCTTTGCTCTGCTCTCTGAAATACTCTTTGACGATGCGATCTTCCAACGAGTGGAAGGAGATGATCGCGCATCGCCCGCCAGACTTTAGGCTTGCCACTGCCTGCGGAAGCGTGATCTCCACTGCCGCCAACTCCTCGTTGACGACGATCCGCAGGGCTTGAAAGGTCTGTGTGGCCGGGTGCGTCTTGTCGCCGCGGCGTGGACTCGCCTTCTCGATCACAGTGACCAACTGTCCCGTAGTGTGAAGCGGTCGGCTTTGGACGATGGCTCGCGCGATTCTGCGGGCATCCCGATCTTCACCATATTTGAAGATGATGTCGGCCAATTCATGTTCGTCATAGCGGTTGACGATATCCGCCGCACTCATGCTCAGGTGCGGGCCGAAGCGCATATCAAGCGGGCCATCCTGCATGAAAGAGAAGCCGCGCTCGGGGTTGTCGAACTGCATGGACGAAGCGCCGAGATCCAGGACGATTCCGTCAACGGTCTCCCAGTTCAATGAAGCCAGTTGTTCACTGAGAGCGATATGGGAGGCTTGCGCGAGATGAAAGCGACCTTCGTAAGGAGCCAAGGTCTCACGAGAAATCGCAAGCGCCTGCGGGTCAACATCCAGACCCAACAGTTGCCCATCTGGCGCGCAAGCCTCCAGGATGCCTCGAGCGTGTCCACCTGCGCCCAGGGTGCCATCCACATATCGTCCGCCGTTGCGGGGTTGCAGAGCGTGTATAATCTCTTGGTAAAGTACAGGTTTGTGCTGCATGGGTCAGATACTAGATAAGTAGATAATTGGTTTAGCAGTTTCCAATTGTCTCTTCTCTACTCTCTAGTGATCTTTTTTCGAAAGATCCAGCGTTGAAAAACGTGCGTTGTTGGCATCCGTATCCTGAAGTTGAGCCATCTGCTCACTCCAGGTTGCGGGAGTCCATACTTCAAAGTACTCGCCCTGCCCTGCCACCACCAGTTCGCCGCTTGTAACGCCAAGAAAAGCGCGCAGGTTCTGCGGAACAAGAATGCGCCCGATTTTGTCTACTTCAATGGGATAGGCGTTGGCGAGGATCAAGCGGCGCAACATACGAGCGGTCGGGTCGGCGAGGTTCATGGCTTCGATGCGTTCATAAACCTGTTTGAAGTACACCTCGGTCATTACCATGAGGCATCGATCAAAACCCTGTGTGATGTAGGCGCCACCTTCCAGCAACTCACGAAAGCGCGCCGGTATCATCAGGCGGCCCTTGTCATCGAGATTGTGCTGGAATTGACCTAAGAACATTTGTGCTATTCTTCCTTTAATAGCGTGAACGCCGGAAGACCCGGCGTCCTTACCACTTCTTACCACTTTCTACCACTTATTATACCTTTTTGAAGGTAAAAATCAAGTGGAGATGGGATCTTTAAGCCTTTCAATTTCATGAACACCACTCCCCCTTTCCTACTACTCGAAGCCAACCGTTGGCAGGACTATGAATTGCTCGACTCTGGCGATGGTCTCAAACTAGAGCGTTTTGGTAAATACACCTTCGCGCGCCCCGAATCACAAGCCATGTGGAGCCGCGCCCTACCCCAATCTGAATGGGACAACGCCCACGGAGTTTTCATTCCCAGCGGCGAAGAAAGCGGCGGGCATTGGCAATTAAAGAAGCGTGTGGATGAACAATGGGTCATGAGTTACCCCCTTCTTTCAAACGGCACCCTTCGTTTCAACGTGATGACGACACCTGGGCGGCACCTTGGTGTCTTTCCAGAAGTCGCCTCACACTGGGACGTTATGGCTGATTCCATCCAGAAAGCAGGCACCAAGCCGAATGTTTTGAATCTCTTCGGCTATACTGGGCTGGCGACCCTGGCCGCTGCGGCTGCTGGAGCATCTGTAACTCACGTAGACGCCTCGAAAAAGTCTGTGGCCTGGGCGCGTGAAAACCAGGAACTCTCCGGCTTGAGCGATAAACCCATCCGCTGGATCGTGGAAGACGCGCTGAAATACGTGCAGCGTGAAGCCAAACGTGGCATGAAGTACGACGGCGTTATTCTCGACCCGCCCAAATTTGGCCGGGGTCCCAAAGGTGAAGTTTGGGAGGTGTATAAATCCCTGCCAAATTTATTGGAAGAGATCCGAAAATGTCTGAGCGACCATCCCCTCTTTGTGATCGTCACCGTCTATGCTGTGCGGGCTTCCGCAATTCATATTGCTCAAGCCACCGCTGAAATGATGCAAAAATATAAAGGCAAGCTCGAAAGCGGTGAATTGGTCACACGTGAGAAAAGTAAAAATCGCCTGCTGTCGCAAGCCGTTTTTGCCAGATGGTCATCATCTTCTTAAGAAAAAACTCCGAGGTCTTGAAAACCTCGGAGTTTTTTATCATCCCTTTGCTTCGCCAGAATCCCCGCCTCCGCCGCCCTTCGAAACAATTTTCTTCAACAGGTCATACCAGAAAGAAGAGCCTTGAGACACTGCAATCGCGGTCAGTCCAAGACCAACGATCTTCAGAACAGCAAAAGAGCCCCATTCTGCCAATGTAGAGCCAGGAGCAGGCAGTTCCGTTTGCCACCAACCGATGCGGATTATGTTCAGATCCAATAGCTCCTGAAGCAAATCATCCATGCGGGCTTCGGCATCATCCTGCTGAACCACCAATTCCGCTTGAGCCACCGCCAATGCCCGAACGCTGGAATTGCTCCATAAAGTTCTGGCTAGTTGGATGCTATCAGTGCCAAGGAGCAAGGTTAGAAAAACCGACAACATGATCACAAAACTGCGTGCATTGGCCCGGAAGGTTGCGCCAGCTTGTTCCATCACACCGGTGAAATAGGTCAACGTACGCTTGCGCAACTCTTCAACACTCGTGACGCCCTGATTAACCCATTTCAACATGGCCTGTTTGCCCTCCGAGTCGGGGAAGGCATTGATCAATTCCTTTAATTCATCTGCCTCGAATTCTTTGGAAGCCGTCAGACCTACAAAATCAAAATAAGATTCGACCAGGGTACCTGCGGGGATTTTTTCAAGCATCTTGGGCTCTGTAGCCGAGGTGATGAAGCTGAATGCGTTCTTATAACGAATGGGACGAAGAGCCTGCAGCTGCGGCAATTTCACAAAATCTCCGACATGCTTGGTGCCGACGATCTTCATCAAATGCCGTTCCAATGATTTTCCGCGCGTCTCAAACGCCTCATTAATCCATTGTGTGATCAATGAAACAAGCGACCCCAAAACATAATAGACGAATATTAATCCGATGACTACTTCAAGAGCTTGCGAAATCGACATGGCTGTCTCCTTATACCGCGTTAATGTTTTTGACGTTCCAGCATGGCAAGCCAATCCAGTGGCTTTTCCCAACGCACACGTTCTCTCACACCAGTTTGGGATTTTTGCAATCTATCCCATTTTGGCCCTGGCGGGCCAGATTCTTGATTCAAAAAACTTTTTACACCCCACAATCCCTTATATTGTACCCAAGCTGGTTCGGAATTCAATAGGATTCGTTTCCATTCCCGGTTGGGCAGCAAAGTCGTTTTACGATCATTCATTTTTTGTTTCAGATAGTCAGATGAGCGAATGACAGGTTCCTTTGAGTTCCTGCCTTGAAAGCCGAGCCGCAGCCCGTCTCCGGTGGCGATTTCCATGGGCAGACGAACAATGTAATGATCAGTCTCATCGCGGATATCCTCAAAGATGTGCTCTTCAAAGATATGTTCCTGAATCATGCGCATCTCCTCCAGGGCCAAATGGCGCGCCTTCTGGCTGGGATTAAATAAGAGGAAGAAATAATGCACAAGGCCATCGAACCAGAAAAGAAAACGCTGCAGGCGTCCAGGGTTATACATGGCCGGGGAACGGATGACATCGGGTTTGCTGTAATTGGCATGAGAGCCCAAGGCCGTGTAAATGATCGGATGTGTGGTTTCCTTCCCATCCACCTCATGCACCTTGATAACTGACTCCCATCGCTCCATATTTCCCGCGCCATGCTGTGAAAGCAGGGTGGCATAAGGCATCTCATCCTTCAAATAAACCGCAACCATTTCCCAATCCCCTTCATGATGATTGAATCCATTCGCTGCCAGCCGCCAATCGTTAAATGCGTAGAAAAAATGATATTGCAGAATCGTCCATTGATGTCCAGCCTTATCGGCTTCATGCAATACACGCCCATAATAGGCGGGCTGATGATGATCCTTTAGGATCTCAGCATATTGATGATATGCTTCCATGGCGATCTTTTCCGTAGACTGGGAAAGCATATCCATCACAAGGCCTGGTCCTTCCGGCAGGATATGCTCAATAATGAATTTTAAAACGCGTATTAACAGATAAAACAACAGCAACAAATAAATCGGCAAAAGAATAAGATATTCCACAGCAATGCTGATTCCAGGAATAGGCTTAAAAAACAACCAGACGGGGGCAATCCCCAATATAAGAAAAACGGTTACCGCCAAAACAGCAGGGATGATACGTAATCGAATCGGTGAAACCAGCATGAACAAGACCAATGCAGCCGCTAAAGAAGCGCCGATCACAATCTCCACGCCAGCCAGGCTCAAACTAAACCAGCCCACCCCCAGCCCAACCAAAGAAAGCCCTCCCCACCAAATCCAGGCATCAAAATCGTTCAATGGTTTGTTGACAAATCGCAGGAAAAACTCATGGCTATTAAGCCTGCCCATCCGTTCAAGTAACGGTTCATGAATATACCCGAGCAATTCAGCCGCTCCAATCGGCCCGCTCGGGAACAGCAGACATTTTTCAAGGTAAGGCTCCACCTCCATGGGGAAGAACCTTTCTCCTTTGGAAAACCGCAAAACCGGTTCGTATTTTTTTAACAACTCTAGATCGTCCATTTCACCTCTATGGTATAACGTGTATATGGACACAAATTCGCTCTTTCAATCATTCAAAGATTATTTTAACTCCAAACCTCAATTCATAGTCCGCGCTCCGGGAAGGGTCAACCTGATTGGTGAGCATACCGATTACAACGATGGATTTGTCCTCCCAATGGCAATTGACCGTGCTGTATGGCTCGCTATTCACCCCCGATCCGATGGACAGGTTCGCATCCATTCCCTCGACTTGAAGACTGAGGCGACCTTTCAGTTGGATTCCCTTACACCGGGAACGGGGTGGATCGAATACCCCAAAGGGGTTGCCAGTGAATTAATGAAGGCTGGCTATAAGCTACACGGATTTGATGCTGTGATGACTGGGGATGTTCCGCGAGGTGCAGGGCTTTCTTCTTCGGCAGCAGTAGAATTGGCGGTTGCACGAGCCTTTGCCACTGTATCAAACTTCGATTGGGATCCGCCTACCATGGCCAGTATCTCACAAAAGGCAGAAAATCATTGGGTGGGAGTCAATTGTGGAATCATGGATCAAATGGCAAGTGCGGCTTGTAAGGCAGGCCATGCCCTGTTTTTGGATTGCCGCTCGCTTGAAATTCAACAGGCTCCCCTGCCTCACGGAGTCTCTGTGGTGATTCTGGATACCTCAACACGCCGTGGGCTGGTCGACTCAGCATATAACGAAAGACGCAGTCAATGTGAAGAGGCTGCACGCTGGTTCAGGGTGAAGGCGTTGCGAGATGTAGGCGTGGAAGAACTGAGTAAATGGAATGTGGAAAGTGAATTAAGTGAGGTCGCCTTTAGGCGTGCCAGGCATATCGTTACAGAAAATGCCCGTGTACTGGAAGCCATTGAAATGATGAGAAATGGCGATGTTAAGAGGTTAGGCGAGTTATTCAATGCAAGTCATGCAAGTCTACGGGATGATTTCGAAGTCACAAACGAAGCCTTGAATATGATGGTTGAATGTGCAAATGAGCAAAAGGGATGCCATGGTGCACGGATGACTGGTGCAGGGTTTGGCGGGTGTGCCGTGGCACTTGTTGAGGAAAAAGAGGCAGAGACGTTCACTCAATCCATTTCATCCGCGTACAGGCAAAGGTCCGGGCTCGAGGCGAATATCTATGTGTGTAAAGCCAGTGAAGGTGCAAATCTGATCGAATTCTAAAATAAAAACGGGACACATTTCTGTGTCCCGTTTCCTTTAGCTATAAGCCATCTGTTCAACTTCAAGCACACGTTCGCGCTTGCGCTGCTGGCGTTTGATGATCTTCTCCGCAGCGATACGGGTCTGACGCAGTTGGGCATTGCGAATGATCAACTTCATGAACTTGGTATGGTTGGTGTTCGGATCGTTAAGCAAGGAGAAATCAGCCGAACCAGGTTCATGTGGAGGATAAAAAATTCCACAATTGGGGTTGATCTCGAGCATATGAATGGTTCCATCAGCATCCATGCGATAATCACAGCGGGCATACCCATTCCCGCCCAGTTCCTTGAAAACACGGATGGTCTGCTCTCGCAGTATCTTTTCGATCCGCGGATCGGTCACCACAGCCACAGACATTCTTTCATAATCGACCCATTTCATGTCGTAATGCTTGAATGATTCGCCTTCGGGGAAGATAAATTCAACCGGAGTAAAGGTAAACGGTTTTTCAGGATTGGTCGGGTTTTCCGCGATGAGACAGGTGAACTCACGGCCTTCAATGAATTCCTCGATCAGGGCGCGGCCAAATTCATTCACCTCAAGAACAAGTTGCTCACGAAGTTGTTCAATGTTTTCAACCCGGGAATTACGGCGGATACCAACGCTGGCATATCCATGAGGTGGCTTTACCAACATGGGGAACTTCAAACGTTTAACAACCTTTTCGGCATCTTCAACACGATTAACAAATGTCCAGCTCGGTGTTGGGACAGAAACCCGCCTGGCTCCATTCTTCATTTCATCGCGTGTGGGGTCGAAGAATTTTGAGTCAGCTCCTGTAAATGCGGCATTATGTTTCTCCAGCGCTTTAACGAGAGCGATGCCGGACAGGGCATCATCCGGTGTTCCATCGCAAAGATTGACGAAGACATCGACACCTTCGTTCATCAATTCCTTGATCTGTTTTTCAACTTCTGTTGGCGCTACAAGATGCTGCTTCCAACGATATCCTTTCATGTATGGTGATGGGTCATAAGGAATATCGTTTTCTTCAGGAGTGCTTGTCAATACACAAATGTACATGATGGTACCTTTATTATTTCTCTTTCTCTTGTTGTCTTGTGTTGATTCAAGTTAATCATGTTTGCATGATGCATACAACATTTATAAAAACGAATCAATTTATTTATTACGTTATGTTTATTTTATACAACTATTGTTACTTGTAAAGGTTTTTGAACATACATTTATCTTAAAATATTAATTGGATTTATTTTTTATTCATCTAGTATATTGTTTGGGTTATTAAGGTTTTTAAGGTTATTAACATCTTTAAGAAACAAAGAGACCGGAGCTTGTCCAGTCTCTTTGAAGAAAGCATGAAAAATCTTATTTCCAGAATTGCGGGAGATGTTCCTTGTAAGCCAGTAAATAATCATCAAGAACTTTTCTGGCCATATGCATATCCGTAATGACCGGGTCAAGTAGCAGGCATTGCAAGGCCTTTTCGTAGTTCCCCTCCACCGCAGCGTCAATACCCAATTGCGCAGTCATCAATTCACGACGACACAACTCAGCAACCGGCCCTGGCAGCGCGCCAACATGTACAGGATGGATCCCTGCCCCACTTACATGTACCGGGGTTTCCACCGTTGTCCCAAGCGGAAGATTGGATATCTGCCCCATGTTGGGAAGATTCGCTGCAAGATGATAATGATCGCCAGCATAGGCAATATTCTCGATCATCTCCAGTGCGCCTTCCGAGTCAGATTCGAGCAGGCCCTCAATTGTCATTTCCCCATTAGCCATTTCACTTAGCCGATCAAGACTAAAGTCCCGCAAGCCTGCCATGACATCCCAGTCATAAAGGCGAATATTGAATTTTTCCCAGGGTTTTGTAATGGGATCGCTCATCCAGGGCAGGTATTCGCACAGGTGCGTATCTCCAGGGACGGGGAACAAACCAAAGGCGTTGTATACCTCCCTCGTCAGCGGTTCAAATGTCGGGTCGTAGGAGGCGAAGCGTTCCCTAAATAATGGGTATAAATCCTCCCCGGTTCGCTTATCGTGAATGGATAGGATCCAACTGAAATGATTCGTTCCGGCAGCTCGAATATCGACAAGCGGCAGAGTTTGGTGCACCACTTTTTCACGCAGAGGATGGTTCAAAATATCGGCATGCATTCCTGTAATTCCTTCTGGAACTTCAATGCCAAGGTCTTTGGCAAGGATCATGCCCACAAAACAATAGCCGATATAGATTTGATGGCACAAGCCAACCGCCTTGATTCTGCTATATCGATTCACCAGATCGCAGATTCGCACCATGGGATTGGTAAAGTTGATGAACCATGCATCCGGGCAAGCCTCTTCCATGTCATGTACGATCTCAAGAACGGGTTTCACATTACGGGCAGCATGTGCAAAACCACCAGGGCCGCCATTTTCAGCATAGGGTTGACGTATGCCGTATCTCAAAGGTATCTCGAAATCGGATTTCCACAGTTCTTCGCGCGGGCCTACTTCAATGGCGGATACAACAAAGTTCGTATCGGCCAGCGCATCTTTATGATGTGTATGGGCGGAGATCGTGATGCCCGAATTCCATTCCTTGTTCAGCCGCTTCGCAAGGCGATGAACAATATCAAGGCTTTGCGGGTTACGATCGACAAGCCTCAGGGTGGAACCTTTCAGTTTTTTGGAACGCAAAAGGGCAGATAGAGTATTTTCTCCAAATGAGGCGCTGCCTGCGCCAATGACGGTAATAATGGTCATATGTTGTCTCCTGAGTAAGACTGATATTTTTCATTCCTGGATATACCATAGCATAATTCTACATCCTATTTGATCCTGATCTACGATCGCCCTAGTTTGAATGGTAATAATCATTTGGTTTATAATTTACAAGCAATTGATCGTCTTCATCTGCTTTGAGTAATTTAATTTGAAAGCCTCCCTTGCATCAACGTTAACTCAGGAACAAGATATCGCCGATGCCGCGCGCCGGGCAGATATTCTTCAACGCGTCATGACGTTGATCAGCAGCGGGTTGGCACTCGACCCGTTATTAAATAACATTTTGATGAGCGCCATGGAATTGATCAAGGCAACACATGGCACGATTGGGCTGGTTGTTGAGAGAAATGGGGAACTCATGATCCGTACGGTGGCGGCCCACAACATGCCCAAGGAGGAAATGGGCGCCGAGATGCCCATAGGATCGGGACTGGCTGGAGCTGTTTTAAAGAAGGGCAAAACGATCATTCTTGATCGATACGGTGATCTGGAGAATCCCACTCTGTCAGAAATGTCGGAACATTCGGTGATTGGTGTGCCGATCCGTTGGGGTGAACAAATGATCGGTTTCTTCGGAATTGGCACCAACCTGCCACATCGCTTCGATCAGCATGATGCAACAAGCTTGGAATATTTTTCGCAATATGCATCTGTTGCGATCCATAATGCCAACCTGTTCAATGCCAACCAGCGCGCCCTCGATGAAATGCGGCTATTGTACGAAACCAGCCAGCGCATCGGAATCTCGGATGATGTTAATGGTGTGGTGGATGCCTATCTTAATCAAGTGGCCGCAGGCGGGATCTATGTTTGTAATATCGTCCTCTATGAATTCAATGAACATGCAGAACGAACCGGAATCATCGTCATGGGGCAATGGTCGCCACAATCTGGTTTGGTGCGCCTTCATGAGCGGTTGCCTTATATTCAGGATAACCTGGATCCCATCCTTGATACTGGGCAAACCATTACCATTTCAGACATCAGGTCAGACCCCATCGTTCCGCCTTCTTTACGAGAGATTCAGGAAGAATCAGGCCGTTGGGCGCTGGCTATGATTCCCTTGATGGTACGTAATCAGCGCATTGGGTTGGTGGTACTGAGTCACCCGGGTGTGCATAAATGGTCGGAGGAAAACCTAAGTCCTTATCAGGCGGTAGCCGCTCAATTAGCCATTGCAATCGACCATCGCGCGCAGCAGACTCTATTACAGGAACGCGGTCAACAACTTGCCGTATTGCAGGAACGTCAACGCCTCGCCCGGGAACTGCATGACTCTGTTACCCAACTCATTTTCAGCACCACCCTGGTGGCACAGTCGATTGCCCCTGCCTGGAAGCGAGATCCATTCGAAGGTGAAAAAAGAGTTCAACGGTTATTGGAATTAAGTCAAACTGCACTGCGTGAAATGCGATCATTACTTTTTGAGTTAAAACCTGCGGAAGAAATGGAAGCCGACGACCTGCCCAATACGCTAACCGGTCTGGAACGAATTCGAAGGTATGGGCTATTGGGTGCGCTGCGTCTACTGGTGCGAGACTTTTCCCAGGAGGGCATCCAACTTCAAATGAATGTGGATGGCGATGGACAAAAATCTTTGGGCTCTGAATCAAAAAAAACATCAGGCAGGAAACCCGTTTTCGACGAAAGCATTTATCGTATTGTGCAGGAAGCCCTGAACAATGCCATCAAACATGCAAAAGCCAGTCGCATCTCCATTCGTCTGGGATACGACAACACAAATGAAATTGTATATTTATCCGTCAGGGATGATGGTACGGGATTTACATCTCAAAATTTAGAGAAAAAGAATAGTCCCAAAGGAAGCGGACTTGGTATGAAAACAATGCGAGAACGGGCCGAAACATTGGGAGGGACATTACGCATCGACTCGCAGCCGGGAACTGGTACAACCATCGAAGTTAAGATTCCATTGAAGGAGATTCGTGTATGAAACCGATTCGGGTATTGATCGTGGACGATCATGAGATCGTGCGCGAGGGATTGCAAATGTTATTAAGCGAAGAGACCGAGTTCAAGGTAGTGGGGTCGGCAGGAAACGGCGCTGAAGCCGTAGCCCTGGCCAAGCAACACAAACCGGATGTTGTGCTGATGGACCTGGTCATGCCAGGGTTGGACGGAATCGAAACCACGCGACGTGTGCTGTCGGTCAATCCTTCGACACGAGTGCTGGTGTTAACCACTTTCTCCGAAGATCAAAAAGTGCGAGATGCGATTCAAGCAGGCGCCATTGGCTATATGTTGAAAGACGTCCTGCGGCCCGAACTCTTAAGCGCGATCCGCTCGGCGGCGGCTGGCAAACCAGCCCTGCACCCGGAGGCGCAGCAATTTCTGATGCGGCAGGTCTCCGGCACAGAAGATGCCCCCCCCCACTCTCATTTGACATCGCGTGAATTTGACATTTTGCAATTGATCGCAAGCGGAAAGAGCAACAAAGAAATTGCCCTTACCCTTCACTTAACCGAAGGGACGGTCAAAGGCTACGTTAGCTCGATCTTCGATAAACTGGGCGTGGCCGACCGCACACAGGCAGCGCTCTATGCCGTGGAGCATAGACTTGTGAAAGCAAAATAGCAACCATCAGACCTGTTGAAGCGGACATGATACGTGTCCGCTTTTTTTATCGAACAGGAGGGATGTCACTTGGCATCTTAATAAGAGATGCTCTACAATGGGTTCACATGTGCAGGGGAATAGAAAAGACATCCCCTAAAAATAACTCAACATTGACAAGAATACCTTCTCCAACCCAAAGGGAGATTTCCAGCAGATGAAAATTCTCAAACAAAATAAGTCATTGTTCGTAAAGATTCTGATCAGTATTTTATTACTATTTCTATGCTATGCCTTTTCGAAAGAGGCGCTACTCCCAAAGTTTTGCAGAGATGAAAGCCAATCCATATTACAAATGCAGAATGACCCTCCGAAGACCAGTTTTGAACAGTTGAAAAAAGCACTATTTTGGGGTTTATGCAAGGAAGAACAAGAGTTGTTGTTTTGGACGATATGTATGGATAGGGATCGTAACTTGCCGCCCAATACGGAACTTCTTGTTTCCTCTTGTGAAAGCCCTTATGTAACCGCAATACCTGGAGGGGAAATCTTGTTTGTGCAGGAAGGACGCACTCACAAGAAGTATCTGCTGAATCTACGCACCGGGGAAAAGAGAGATATCCCGGATGACACGCTTTTCCTTAACAGTGGAGAATTTTTGAGTTCAGAACTGGTCTGGTTGGAGGGTGATTATAGCCAACCGGGAAGTCCCGGTTATGATCGCCCTCATTATGTTCTGGATTTGGCCGATAACCAACGTTACGAATTGCTTAATTTGCGCTGGTTGCCAAGGCAGGAAGATTTCAAGATGGATCCTCAATACTACACATATTTTCAGAAAGCAGAAAAAGTTTTTATCCATCGCTCGAAAAATATTTTAATCGCTTTATCCCATAATTTTCGCCAACACCCAGAGGAAAATGTATTTTTGTCACAGTATTCGATCAGTAGCGGGACAAATGCTAAAGATGGCGAATTGCTTGAGCAATTAATGCAAGAACTCGGAGTGGCATATGAGGTCGTGGATTCATATGCCACCTCGCCAACGGGCAAGTACAGTTTCCATAATGACACTATTTACATTTCTAAAACAGATACGGATTTTGTGCCCCGCGATATAAAACATCAGTTCGGACTTCACTTTATAAGTTGGTATTACGACGATAGCGGAGTAGTGGTTAGCGGAGATAGCATTGAGTTTGAGAAATACATCTATGCTTCGCCATATCTTTCTGTTTCTGCCCCTATTCTCAAGTTGTATCCGCCTACACCGTGATACATATCATTGATTATATTACAGGGATAATTACACCTTACTTTGGTTAGCCCTTTTGGCTAACCTTTTTCTTTTCTTTTCCTCCCCTGGGGTGGTTTGATTTGGGCGTGTTCTCTTCTATGATATAGGCAGTAAAAACGAAGAGTCGCCAGCCAAAGGCAGGCGTAATTCGTGTTATTGGTTTACACCCATTTTTAGAAAAGGAGAAGAGATATGCCATCCAGATTTTCCCGTTCGATGCTTCGCGGTCTGCTTGCGGCGTTGTTCATTTTTATCAGCGCCTGCGGCGGCAATGCGGAGCCAACTGCCGCGCCGCCCCCAGACCAGGAGACGAACACTACCAACACAACCGCCGCAGTCATCGCCAAAAATTCCAGCTATTCCAGCCCAATTGCCATCAGTGATGATGACTCGTTGGTGGTGGTGACCAACACCTTGAATGGCACGGTTTCATTGATCAATGTAGCGGGAGATGCCAATGCCAAACTGACCGAGATTCAGGTCGGGGAGGAGCCGCGATCGGTGGTTATCACACCGAACAAGGCTTTTGCTTATGTCACCAACCAGGTCAGCGGAACCGTATCGGTCATTGATCTGGCGACCCAAGCGAAGGTGGCTGATATTCCCGTGGGCGCAGAGCCGTATGGCATTGCCCTCACGCCCGACGCCGCACGCGCCTATGTCGCCAACTCGGCTTCCAACACCGTTTCCATCATTGATACGGCCAGCAATTCCGTGGTCGGCACCATCAACATTCCCGGCGTTCAACCGCGTGGTGTGGCAATTACCAATAATAACGGCGGCACGGGCCAGCAATTTGTGTATGTGACCCAGTTCCTCTCCCAACCCACCGCTTCAGGCGGGCCAGGGTTGGATCAGGGCAGCGAAGGCAAGGTCTTCGTC
>DAOQPR010000004.1:0-26796 GCA_035333265.1 Anaerolineales bacterium | reverse complement strand
CATTTGAGTCCCGCCGATGATGGCAGAGATGCGCATTTGTGTGCCCCCCGAGAAAAAGATCCCCGTGGCTTTGCGAATCAATTGAAGATGTTCTTTTTTATCCACCAAGGCGCGTGAACGGAACTCCAAATTCATGGCTTCCTTTGCGCCAAAAGCTTTGAACATTTCCACATATTCTTTTCCAGTATCGCGTCGTTGCGAGGCTTGCGGCAGAATGACGATGCGCGCGCGTTTGCCTCCGGCGCGTTTGAGGAATTCCATCAACACGTCCGGTTTTTTCAATTCATCGAGGGCGCCGCCCATGGGCATAAGGGTTGTCATACGTTGACCTTTAAGGATTCGATTAAGTGATGTGCCGCCGAGAGGATATGCATTCGCATGGCTTGCCCTGCTTTTTGTGGATTGTGCGCCTCCAATGCCTCGACGATGGCTTGGTGCTCCGCCCGATCCTGGTCATCACGTTGAGGCACAGGTTGTTGTGCTGTGGCCGCAAAATTACCAATAAGCATGGTTGGAAAGGTTTCCCATATTTGGGTCAACGTGCGGGTGAGGTATTCATGTGTGCTGGCATGGAATATCGTTTCATGAAATGTACGATTGATTTTGCGATACCGGACGATCTGTTCGGGCGGCAGATCCGCCATTTGATCGGCCATCGCCCTTAATTCTTTGATTTCCTCGCTGGTGAGATGCCCAGCAGCAAATTCTGCTGCACGCCCTTCCAGAAAAGCACGATGTTCATAAAGGTCAGAAATATCTTCAACGGAGAATTCCACCACCCGCGCCCCGCGATAGGGAACATGTTCTATCAATCCCTCCGCAGCCAGTTCCTTGAGCGCTTCACGTACTGGCATTTGGCTTACATTTAACTCCTGCGCCAATTTTTCCTGTCGCAACCACTCGCCTGGCTTAAGCCGGCCCTCCAATATGGCAGCCCTAAGTTGTTCGGCAACAAGTTTGCGCAACTGGCGATGAGAGGGGAGTTCTTCAAACATCAGTACATCCTAAATTAGATATAATATCAAATATCAAGATTAGCATATCAAGCAGGCAGAGTCAAGCACCAAAACAAGATTCTCATCTTTGGTCATGCAAATACAGCAAAAATCATCCAATTTTGAGGGGTGTCGAGGATGGGGCATAGTACAACAGCCATCACAAGATAAAAGTTATTTTCATCCACTTACAGATTCTGGCTCACAATTCTATAATTCCGATGTTCAAAGGATGGTTCAACATGAATAACTTGGGTGATGGCTTAATAAAGCAGGCAGAACAACAACTGCGCTTGGGCAACAAAAAAGCGGCACTTCCACTGCTCACGGAATACTTAAATGAGTATCCCAACTCGGCTAAAGGGTGGTGGTTGATGAGTTTTGCCGTACCAGATACAGCCACCCAAATCGAATGTGTGGAGCGTGTCTTGGAATTGGCCCCCAATAGTGCCTCGGTGTTATCCCGCCTGCAAAAGCTCAAAGGGCATGAGCATGTTTCACCTTTTATCACAAAGGATGAGGAAGAGAAATCTCTGCCCGATTCAAATCGGCCTGCTCCCCCACCCAAACCGGTAAATTCTCAGGCTAAACCCCGTGACAAACAAAACATCCAAATATTTCAATACGGTCTGCTTGCCATAATGGTTTGTGTTGCTGTTGCGGCCTTTGGGTTTGCAGGCATGATGTTCTTGCGTGGTACAGCAGCAAGTGATCCCATGCAATCCGCTCCTGCGGCACAAGGAACAAACTCCTACTCTGAAATTTCCCTTCCGCCCACATGGACACCAACCGCCTCGCCCACTCTCTCAGCAAGCCTGACTCCACCGCCATTGATGACTTCATTGCCTGTAACGCCAACTCTATACCTCCTGCAAACTTCGGTGGCGAAAGCGAAAGTTGGCGTGGGGCGCGGATATTATGCGCCAGACTTTAGTTTGACTAATATCAACGATAATCGCACGGTCAGTTTGTATGATTTTAAAGGAAAAGGGGTTATTGTTTTCTTCTGGGCAACCTGGTGCCAGTATTGCAATGCGGAAATGCCTTCGATGGAAATGCTCTATAAAACCTATCAGAGTCAAGGCTTGGTGGTTTTGGGTGTGGATGTCGGGGAGAATGCATCGCTTGGCCGGGCTTATAAGGATAAGAACTCCATCTCCTTCCCAATCCTCAACGACTCTGGAAATAACGTCGCCGCCACCTATCAAGTGACAGGATTCCCCACCCATTATTTCATTGACCCCAACGGAGTCATTACCTCCATCAACATTGGCAGTATGGATTACTGGTCACTGACGAGTAAGGTGAAAGAGATGTTGAATATTCAGTAGCCAGTCGTCTCAACAAAAGCTTAAGGATCAGGAATGGGAAGAAAGATGAACAGCCAGTATTATGGCTGTTCCAATACAAAATTCAAAAAGGTACCGTCGATACTATAGGCACCGCGTAAACCTTTATAGCCTAAAAACAGCCATTTCTGAGATCCAGGTAGGGAAAAAGGATTCGTTTGGAATACGCTGGGGTTGACCCGGCTGATGACAGAGAGGGTATCAAACTTAAATGTGATCGAATATCCGTTTCCCTGATCGAGCGCTATTGTTCCCTGGGTGGTTACATAAGTCTGTGAATCTTTTTGTACAATGGCACGACGGTTCACGTCACCATTCAGGATGGCCATCAACAACCCCTGCGAATTTACATCCGGTTCAGCAAAAACGCCCATCCATAAGTCAGCATTTTCCAATTCACGCAAGCGGACAGTGAGGGTCACACTGCCAGTTCTAGGCAAGGGGGCAAATAATCCATAGATTTCAGCTTGTCCAGTGGGGCGCTGAGAGAGAAAATCCAATTCGCCTATATGGGTAGAGAATACATGTACTGGCTCATTTAAGCAGCCATTTCCAAGTTCTGAAGTCTCAAGATTGGAAGGATAAACCTTCCATAAGCTGCTAATACAGCCTTTTATCCAATCTTGACCTATCGGTACAGGAGGAATAAGTGTATCCGTACTTTGAACAATTGGGAGGGCAGTCTCTGTTAATACGGCAGTAGAAGTGGGATCCAAGGTAGGCGTATGACTTGGAAGTGGTGAAGCTGTTTCAGTAGCAACTCCAGTCATTGAGGCTGTAGGGCCTGGCAATTCTTTAGGGGTGAAAAAGCCATTGCCAAACAATGAGATCATTGACCCCATGATTACAGCTGCAAAACCGATCCATGCAGCAATTATGACCACATTTGGCTTTTTATTTTTTTTATGAGAATGTCTTTTATGCACCTGCTTTTTTGCGCCAAGTGTAATGGTATTGTTATCCCCTTGAATGACAACACCATTTTTCACATCGCCGCCAACTTCTATGTCACTATTGGAGGTCAGTTCGTTCCTTTTTGCACCAGATTTTTGAGAGTCCATATTGTTTCCGCCATTTCTTTGGTGATGCGATTTGTAAAAATTATACAACTGAACTGGTGCTTTTTAACCCGTTTTAGGAGAAAAATCACATCGAAAACCTACATCCTTCACCCCACAGTTGAACGTAGACGTTTCACCACTGCCAGCGGATTTTCACCCTGCCAGATGGCCAGCCCGTGCAAGATCAGCCCGAGTTGGGAAAAGGCCAACCAGAGCAGGGCAACTGTCAGTGAGAGGGAGGCGTTATCGATCCAGCGCGGGGTGGATTCTTTGACGGCGGCGATCTGCCTCTGCCAGTCGGTCAGTTCTGCATCATATCCTTCCAACACTTGTAAAAGGTCTTGTAAATTTTGTTTGCTGGTTTGAAAATCGCCACCCAATAAATAAGAGGTGTCGCTGAGGAAAACCGATGTGCGCCCGGCCATGTCCTGCATGTTTGCGATTTCGCCATCCAAAGAATCGACTTCACTGACAAGGCCCGCCAGCAGCTCATCTCCGGGGATGTTCAACTGAATGAACGGAAGCGTGTTGAGTTCCTCCAAAGCGGTACGCAAATCTTGCAGGACGGTGCGCACTTCGCCAATGCGTTCTCGTGTGTTGGCCAGACCAGGGATGAGTTGATCGTCCAGCGTTTGGCTCACCTGTTCCAACGCATCCTTTGCGCTTGTAGTTTGCTCAGTAAGTTTAGACAGCGCATCCTCAGCCGATTGGATGATCCGCAACGCGCGTTCCACCTCATCTTTTGCTTTTCGCAGGTCTGTTTGAATTTGGGAAAGTTGAGCCTCTGCCCCACTCAACCTTGATTCAGCCTCAAGGGTTAGGGGAGTGTTATAAACCCATGCCAGAATGATTCCGACCAAACTAATAAGAAATACTGCAGAGCTTAGACCGGTCAAAGTGCCTGCTACTATTTTTCGCTTCATAGTTCATCCTTTTTGGGCAAGGTCATATTTTGCATGTATAGGCAATTTTAGGCGAATTTTCCAGAAAAAGACATCCCTTTTGGGAAATCTGGAATTTAGTCCGAAATAGTGCTTGACAAACCGTCTAATTTAGACTATTATCTAATTAGACATCGGTCTAATAAAAACATTTGCCTAACAACTAACTTATGAGAGAGAGGAAACCATGTCTACTGCGACCTGTGAGAAACCTATGGAAAAAAGTGAACTTTATATCACCTCTGAAACCAATACGGCGGAATCTTCCGCCCGGAGTCTTTTCACCCACCAGACCGGGCAGGCGCTTATCACCCTTGGAACACTTTTCAAGCATGTGCCCCCATTCAATGAGAGCATTGACAAGAATACCAGCAACACATTGATATCCATCGGCAAGAAGTTGAAAGGCAAATAAAAATGTAGCAATTTCAGGTGGCTTCCCTTTTCTGCCAAAGGGAAGCCACCTGAAATTTCATTCTGGAGTAGACACCCCTTCCATGACCAACGACAACTTCACCCCGGAGATCACCTGGGATTTCGGCACCGCTTACGAACTTTTTATCAGTCTGCATGTTCTGCTTGAGCCTGAATATTTCGGTGTTCGCCCATCCTATGCAGCCAGTGTCCGGGCGCGTATTCCCTCTGCAGAAAGAAAATTACTGGAAGACCTATACCCACTTTTGGGTGTCCCTCTTAAATGGATCAACTCCCTGCCAGCGCCCAAAGATGCCATCAGCGCCTTATGGGCTCTAAAACAACTTCCACCTGCCGAACGCATGTTAACGCTTTACAGCGTCAAAGCCTCCTACAAAACAACATCCCCCGAAGAAACCGAAAAACATAAAATCTGGCAGGAAACTTTATTACGTGTTGCCGCCGAAGGTACATGGAATGCCGCTGATGTAGAATTCTTTTACAAACTGTTCTCCAAAAAAACTGGAGGGATAAAACGTGAGGTCATCGAAACTGCACTCCATTGGTGGGGACGCCAGGCCGAGCTAGGCGAAGCATTTTTAACGGCGCTTCAATCCTACTTCCAAGCCTTTTTTGAAGAGGAAGAAAAGCGCGTCGAACCCGTACTTCGGGCTGGGTTGGAACGTGCCCAGGCATTATCCACCACTTTGAGCTTTGAAGAGCTTTTCGTAGATATCACACAAGGCCTCCAACTTGGAGATGAGTTCAGAGCATCCAATTTCATCATCGTTCCCGCCTTTTGGATTACCCCACTGGTCTTTTTTGAAAAGTTCGACGAAGAGACCATGCTGCTGGCCTTTGGCACCCGTCCAACAGATATGTCTGTCATTCCCGGCGAGATCGTGCCCGATGCACTCGTCCGTTCACTCAAAGCCCTGGCTGACCCCACCCGCCTAAAGATCATGCGCTACCTCACCAACGAAAGCCTGACCCCTTCCGAGATCGCCCGCAGATTACAGCTTCGCCCTCCCACCGTTACCCACCATCTGCGTGAGTTGCGCATCGCCGGTCTGGTGGAGTTTGCGCTCATGCACGATGAAAACCGCTACACGGTCCGCAAGCAAGCGCTTGGCGCTGTATATGAAAATCTTAACTCCTTTCTACAGGGAGAACAAATCAAAGAACCCGCATAACCATGGCCCCTAAAATTCTAATCGCTCTAAATGAATATGGTACCCAGATCCGCGCATTCAAGCCGAATGCGCGGCTTTATCTATTAAACGTCATCATCACAGGCGCAGTGATGGGCATCTTCCGGCTAATCTTCAACTTTTACGCCCTCAGCCTCGGCTTTGATGAAGCCCTGCTGGGCAGCCTCATTACAGCCAGTAGTTTCGTTGCTCTTATCGCTGCACTGCCCATGGGGTACCTGGCAGATATCATCGGCCGCAAGGGTTCACTCATCCTCTCCGGCATATTGCTTGCAGTTTCCATCCTTGCCATGTCGATCTGGCGCACCGAGGAAACCTTCTACATCATGAATGCCCTTTCCGGCCTGGCACAAAGCCTGGCGGGTGTAACCATGTCGCCCTTCCTCATGGAAAACAGCGACGAGAAAGAACGCACCTACCTGTTCAGCTTCGGCCAGGGACTGCAAATGACCATGGCCTCCGTCGGGAACTGGATTGGCGGCTACCTCCCCACTTGGATGGGCCATGCCCAAAATGTTTCCGCTACCAGCAGCGCCGCTTATGGAAACTCCGTCCTTATTGCAGGCCTCGGCGCCCTGATCGCCACCCTGCCTTTGCTCTTCATCAAATCACCGAATATCACGCGCAGTCAACGCACGGTTTTCGCACCATTCGAGTTTGCGAAGAAAAACCCCAGCCTGCTGGTCAAACTCGTTTTGCCCATGCTGATCACTTCCATTGGTGCAGGGTTGATCATGCCGTTCATGAATGTCTTTTTCCGTGTGGTACATCACCAGCCCGATCCGGTCATTGGCACCTTGTTTGCCTGGGGGTCACTGGCAATGGGCATTGGCCTGCTGATCGCGCCACCCCTGGCCGAACGCTTTGGCAAGATTCAGGTTGTTGTGATTACGCAAGCAATATCGATTCCCTTCCTCATTTTGCTCGGCTTCTCGCCCATCTTCTGGATCGGCGCTGCAACCTATTACATCCGCCTCGCACTAATGAATATGAGCAGCCCCGTCTACCAGACCTTCGTCATGGAACATGTTGAACCATCGGCCCGCGCCACAGTTGCCAGCCTCACCAGCATGGCCTGGAATTTCGGCTGGGCATTCAGCCCCACCATCAGCGGCTGGCTGCAAGTTAAATACGGCTTCATTCCACCCTTCATAGGCACGATCACGTTGTACACCATTTCTGTTTTCATGTACTGGGCTTTCTTTTGGCGCGGCAAACTGGAATCCATCCCCGCCGCTGCCGCCGCAGATTAAATCTTCTCCTCCATCCGGCGGGGTGAGATGCTGGTGGCTCTCATCCAGCCAAAAAAATAGAGCACTTGCAAGTGCTCTATTTTTTTGGCAAAATACTCAAATGGAACCCAACCTATATGATGTAATCATCATCGGCGGCGGCCCAAGCGGACTCTCCCCCGCCCTGCACCTCGCGAAGTACGAACCGCCTCTCACGTCCCGCATCCTGCTTCTCGAAAAGGAGCATTATCCACGCCTGAAGCTCTGCGCGGGAGGCCTGGTCATCGATGCCGAAAATATTCTCGAAGCATTAGGCCTGGATGCTAGTGAGGTTCCGCATGTGGATGCGGAATCCATTCATTTTGATTTTGCGGCCAAAGGTCTTAATATCCGCGTGCCAAAACGCCATGCCATTCGTGTCGTCCGCCGTGATGAGTTCGACCATTGGTTGGCGAAAAAAGCAGAGAACAGAGGAATAGAGATTAGAGAAGGTGTAACAGTTCGAAAAATCATCCCCGATAAAAACGGTGTGACCATTGAAACCGACCAGGGAATTTTACATGCCGCTGTCGTCATCGGTGCAGATGGCTCGAACGGAATCACCCGCCGCTGTATCTTTCCAAATGACCCCGTTTATACAGCCAGAGTCTTGGAGGTATTAACACCCGCCATCCCTCACCACCCAACAGGCACCTCCCCTATTTTCTCCAACACTAAGGGAGGAAGAGAGCGGATTGCATTTTTCGATTTCTTCCCTGTGCCAGATAACATAGCAGGTTACGTTTGGGATTTTCCCACTCAGGTAAAGGGCGAGCCGATGCGCTGTTGGGGTGTGTATGATACGAACCTGCTCGCTGATCAAAAACGCCCACCTCTGAAAGAGCCGCTCGCTGAGGAAATGAAGCGCCATGGCTTCGACCTGAACAACTACGAGATAAAAGGTCATCCCATTCGCTGGTACAGCCCGTGGAATCAGATGTCCATTCCGCGGGTGTTGTTGGTAGGCGATGCAGTCGGCGCAGATGCGATTTTCGGCGAGGGCATCAGCATGGCGCTTGGGTATGGCAACATTGCCGCTCAGGAGATCGCAGAGTCGTTTCGGCGTGGCGAATTTTCATTTCGCAGATACAAGCTGAGGCTGGTGCGAAGCGGGTTGGGTCAGACCTTATTCGCGAGATGGCTTATTACGCAGATCATCTACACACTCAAGTGGCGTTGGTTCCAGATCCTGCTCTGGCGCATCCTAAAACCCATTGTCCTGCTCATAGCGTGGATATTTATTTTGAATTGGAGTAAACGCGACTTGCGTATATAATAGGAGACCAACGAAACAAGGAAGTTGATCCACATAATGGGTACCGCCGATCTCCACATCCACTCCATTTACTCCCACGACGCCACTACCACGGTACGCGCCATTCTTAAACAAGCCGTCGATGTTGAACTCAATGTCATTGCCATTACAGACCATGATGAGTTTCGCGGTTCGCTTGAGGCACAAAAACTTGCACCGGAATATGGGATCGAGGTCATTCCCGGCGCAGAAGTGACCACCAGTGAGGGGCATCTTGTAGCTTTGTTCATTAAGTCTCTGCCTCCGGCAGGCATGTCACTTGTGGATACGCTGACTCACATTGGCAAACAGGGCGGTATCGCCATTGTTCCACATCCTTTTAATAACCTGCCGAACAGTCTTTCCATGGAATCGGTTCTAGGTGCGTTAGCCAATCCACGCGCAAAGGGGGTAATGAAAGGGATCGAAACCCATAACATGGGCACGCAAAATTTCGATAAAGTGGCACGCAAGATTGCAGTCTATTTACCTCTGGCAAAGATCGCATCCAGTGACGCCCATATTTATTGGGCCGTTGGTGCAGGCCGCACAGAATTCCCCGGCAAGACGGCGCAGGAATTACGCATTGCGCTTGAGCGAAACAATACCGTGCCCATTCCATATGAAGAGGAATTTTCAGCGCGCGCCATTTTAAGCTGGGTGCGGCGCATCACCATGCGCAGGTTTGGGTATGCTTCAGATGCGCGCTCGATCTCGACCCCGGTGAGCACACAGCCCATCTCGAATTCCATGATTCAAAAGATACGCAAGAAAAAAGACGGCAAGTAGGCCGTCTTTTTTCTATGGTTTAATCTTTCTGATGAACCCGGGGGTATTTAAGGTTCGTTCCAATAAATGTGTGAAGTATCCCTGCATTAACATCTCCGCCTCTTTCTGGATATCGGGACCTGGCCGCGCACGTGAAGCTTCTTTGTAGCTCGAGCGTTGAAAGTGGCGTAGATACTTGAGGGCCTCCAGCGAGATTTTTGTCAGGTTGGGAATCCCTTCACCGCAACGCGGGCAAATAACCCCACCGGATGTGAAGGAGAAGAATTGATCCTCGGCCATGATTTCGCGCCCGCAATTTACACATTCGAACAATTGCGGACGAAAGCCCACCGCATCCAGTAAACGCACCTCATAATAACGGGTTGCCATCCATGCATCCTCTTCCTTCTCAATCCGGTCGAGCGTATCCACCAAAAGCCGAAAGATCGAGGGATCAGCGCCTTCCTCTTCATAAGAAAATCGCAACAGCAATTCCACCACATAGGCGGCGTAACCTGTTTTCACCAGATCATCATGCAAAGGCAAAAAAGCATTGACTGTTTCCACCTGGGTTACGATCAACAAGTCACGCCCTTTTGCGAGCTGAACCGTAATATGCGTAAAGGGCTGCAAATGCCCAGCCTTTCGTGAGGTGACTTTTCTTGCGCCTTTCGCCAGAGCGCGCACGATGCCCTGGTCGCGGGTATAGAGAGTCAATAAACGGTCAGCCTCACCCCAATCCGTATGACGGAGCACCACAGCCGAGGCACGGAAGGAACGAAAGTCAGTCATTGGTGAGATGGCAAATAAAAATGGAGAACAAGGGGTCTACTACTCTCTAATCTCTGTTTCTCTATTCATCCACGATAACCAAATGTTTCGGCGTAAAGGCTTCGGGAAGGAGTTCGTTCACCGTGGTCTCTTTCACCAGCTCCCCATTTCCATTTGCAAATAAAACAACCGCATCCAGCCCGAACTCTGCCATCACCTGACGGCATCCGCCGCAGGGAGAACCGCCGTTATTGGTGACCACGGCAATCACTTCAAATTCCATTTCGCCTTCGGAAACCGCCTTAAAAATAGCGACACGCTCTGCACACATGGTTTGAGGATACGCAGCATTCTCAATATTCACCCCCGTAAAAATACGACCGCTCTTGGTTCGTAATGCGGCTCCCACAGGATACTTCGAGTAAGGAACATAGGCCTGGCGGCGAGCTTCATTGGCAAGATCGATCAGGGATTGTTTTTCTTTTTGTGAAAGTTGATTCATATGTAGTTCCTATAACCAATAACCAGGTCAAGATGAACATCAACCAGGGCATACAATGACTATTTCTTCTTCTTGCGTTCCACCTTACGGATGGCTCTGGCTGGCATACCAACGACGAGCGTGTCTTCCGCTACATCTTTCGTTACAATGGCGCCCGCCCCCGTGCGTGCCCCATCACCAAGCTTCAGCGGTGCAACAAGCATGGTATCGGAACCGATGAATACATCCTCACCTATTTCAGTGAAATTCTTTTTCTCACCATCGTAATTGGCCGTGATCGTCCCAGCGCCAATATTGGTGTTGGCACCGATCTTCGCATTTCCAATATAGGAAAAGTGCCCCATCTTCACCCCCTCACCAAGGTGAGAATCTTTGACTTCGCCGAAATTCCCCATGTGAACATGATTTCCCAAATGCGCTCCTTTACGCAGGCGCGCAAACGGACCCATATCTACATCGTTTTCAAGCGTTGCGCCCTCCAAAACAGACGATAAAACTTTGCAACGATCTCCTATCTTCGAGTCATGAATAATGGAATTTGGTCCAATCACATTGCCTTCACCAATTTCTGTATTTCCATGCAGATATGTATTTGGCATGATAACCGTATCTCTACCGATCGTGACACCTGCCTCAATATAGGTCGAGACAGGATCAATCATAGTCACGCCATTCAACATATGGGCCTGATTGATACGGCGGCGCATAGCAACTTCCACCTCTGAAAGATGAATACGAGTATTTACACCAATGGTCTCCTCCAGGTCATCCATCACAGTAGCATGAACAGGCAAGCCATCGTTTGACGCCAACTCCACTGCATCTGTCAGATAATATTCACCCTTCTTTGGATTCTTCGGAATGCGTTGCAACGCACTCCACAACCAATCTGCATCAAAACAATAGCCACCCACATTCAATTCCTTGATCTTTTGCTGCTCTGGCGTGGCAACATATTCCTCAACAATCGCTTCCACGGTCCCATCCGTTTTGCGGACAATACGTCCAAACCCACGCGGGTCATCTGCGATCACGGTCAACATCGAGATGGGGCCTTTATTATTTTTCTGGGTCTCCACCAACTTTTGTAATGTCTCACCACGCAATAATGGCATATCAGCATAACAGACAACAACAAGGTCTGTTTTTCCTTTGAGAAGAGTCTCTGCCTGCATCACAGCATGACCTGTACCAAGCTGCGGCTCCTGAATTACGGTTTGGGCTGTTTCGCCCAAATAAGCTTTAACCACATCCGCACCATGACCCACCACCACAACCGGCGTCTCCGTGGTAGATTGTCGGATCGCATTCAAGGCATGCCAAATCATCGGCTTACCAGAGACCGAATGCATCACCTTCGGAAGAGAAGATTTCATGCGAGTGCCCTGCCCGGCGGCAAGAAGAATAGCCGTAATTTTCATAAATTCACCTCAGATAAAAACAGGATTTGCGCGGCGGCGCCGCGCAAATCCTGTCTAAAAATTCTCCGCTTGCGCGGATAGTTCAGGCTGGGGCACCTGGATTCGAACCAAGATCCACAGCTCCAAAGGCTGGTGTGCTGCCATTGCACCATGCCCCAGTGCGGGCAAGATTGTATCACAAAAATTTTCACTTCCCGTCGGAGATGATGCCAAGTTTTCGCGCTTCTTCCAGTGAAATAACCTCGGGGTTACCCGATTTCTTGGCCATATCCTGGGCGGCTTCATCCCAAAAATCATCATTACTTTTGGCCTTCCCAGCCGAGGCATTGGTCAGCAAGGCCTCCATGTCGGGTGCCGGGGTTGCCCGGGCCAACTGGTCTGTATTTCCTTTTCGGGGGGTGGGAATAGTCTTTGCTTCTACCAGAGCGGTCAATTCACCTGTTACACCCAACGAGGTTAAAGCTTTTTCTACCTGGGTGCGTAGGGCCATTAGGCCGCTGATAGTCTCCAGAACCTGGCTTTCATGAGCCAAGCCCTTACCTGCAACCAATAGGGCATAAAGGGGTGTGACTGGAATAAATAACAGATCATGGTCGCCACCACTGAAAATATGATAGGACTCAATCGATTCCTGATGATTATGCCGGGCCACTTTCAGACCTGCACTATGAATGGCCATCAGGGTTGAGATCAGCGAGACTTCCATGCTGGGATCATGCAAATTACCAGTGCGGGCATTAATCAACCCGCGATCATTAAGCAAGAAAACGGCATCGGCATTGAAATCCTGGCGAAAGTTAGCCAGCAGGTCTGAGAGTTTGAGGTGTTTCTTCTCTTCCTGTGGATTTCCCTTTTGCGCATTTTCAGGCGGGAAGATGGTTTGCACAAGCCCCAACCCGCGCTCAACAACATCAAGAAAATCCGCCATGGGAATGGGTTTATCAAAAATGGCAAAAGCCCCGGCATTGAGCATTTCATCGCGCATTTTTTTATCGGTCATACCGGTAATAAAGACCACTTTTACATCTGGATAGCGTGCGCGTACCTTGTGCATTAACTCCACCCCACTCATGCCAGGCAGTTTGTAATCCGTCACCAGCATATCGATCTTATGACGACTAGCTTCAAGGAGACCCTCTTCCCCCGATGGCGCCTCAAATATCTTTATTTCCTTGTTCTTAAGCGTTTCAAGCGTGGAACGCAAGAGACGCAGAATATCGCGCTGGTCGTCAACGAGCAAAACATTTCGGTCCATAAATACCTGTTCCCGGCTGCAGATCTACTGCTCGAATAAAGTAATAACTTCAAGCCTTTGAATTCTTAATGGCTTCAACAAAGAGATAATTGGATTATAGCAAGATTTGAAGCCGGTTTTCCAATCAATTTTGACAGGTCTCCCCTATACCAATACCTTCGATATTCCACAAAGGATTGGCAGTTGGGTCTAGCTCAAAACCGCAGACCTCCGGCCGGGCTGCGGCAATACGCAAACGTGAATATAAAGGAATAGCGGGAAGTTCATCTGCCACAAGAATCTGAGTCTGACGATAGGAATTCAAATACTCCTGTTCCTCACGCAAGGAGGATTGAGCCGTTTGACAGGCTAGATCGTAATCTTCATTGCTAAAGCCAGTAATGTTTGTTCCCTTCCACAAATTGGCCTCGTTGGGAATCTCCGCGCTCATGAACCAGGTGCAGGCGGGTTCAACACTATTAACGCCAAGTGCATATTGCGCCAGTTCAAATTGACGGCCAATCAGCGCACCCTCCGGGCCTGGGGCGTAGAGGTCGCTGGCAGAGATGTATTTAACATTCAGGTCAATACCGCACCGGGCAAGGGAATCTTCAAGAATAGCTGTCACCTGTCTACGTTGTGCGGTGGATGTAGTGTAGTAATTCAACACAAGCGGGGTATTATAGGCGACCTGCTTCACATTTATGGCGAGCCGGGGTGTGGAAGGGTCACTATCGGTATCCTGCCAGCCTGCCTGTTCGAGCAGTTTGATACCAATCTCCGGATCATAGTTGATTTGAATAATATCTGAATCAAATGCCGGGTGGCCTGCAGGGATATAGGATGTAGGTACGGTCGTCAAGCCGAAAAAGACATTATCCACAATCGTCTGACGGTCAGCACAATAGAGTATGGCCTGACGGGTGTATTTATCTGCAAAAAAGTTCTGCCGGTCTTTTCTTTCATCGTAACCATTATCGTAGGATGCTGGCGTAATTCCCATGCCAAGCCATTCCATGGTCATCCCGGGGGCAACATACATGTTTGCCTGTTCGGCAGATTGCATATCTTGCAGGAGGCCCACATGATCTTCAAGGTTTACGGTAGGGTCGATCAGGTCACAGCGACCTGCGATCAAATCGGTCAGGGCCAGGTCAGGGTCGGGGGTGAAGCGGAAGTGGATCGTATCGATTTTTGGATATCCATCCTGAATTCTGAAATAATAGGGATTCTTCTCCAGGGTGATCTGGTCGCCTGGAAGCCATTCTTTGATGCGATAGGGTCCCCAGCCAATGGGTGTACGCGAAGAAATATCGACCGTGGGCAGTTGGTCAGCGGTGAATTCACTCCATAAATGTTTTGGAGCAGGCGGCCAGAAATTCGTAAAATAAGTTGGGTCAATAAATCCTGGAACGCCAAACCATTGTAATGTCTGTGCGTCGGCTGCTTCGTAGGCTTTTGTGCGGTCGATCAAAAACGAGTTCCCCCCGGCAGTCTTTTGGGTCTCGAAGGAATAAATGGAGTCATCCGCTGTGAGAGGTGTGCCATCTGACCAGGTAAGATCGGGGTGCATTCGAAATGTGACGATCATTTGGTCAAGTTTCAAGACCGAGGATCCATCATATTCGATCACACATTCTTCATTACGGCACTCTGCCGGACGAACCCGCACACCTGTCTGTAACAGGGTGAGGTTGCCATCTGCATCGACGATAGTATCGCCAGATCGAGCTTCTGTTGCGACAATTTCAGCATCGCCATTATCAAGCGAAGGGATCTGTGTAAGGATGGCGGGTTGATATTCATAAGATAGGGTATCGAAAGGGCCGTCATAAATTGCGGCAAGAACGCTTTGGGCAGCGGAATTCAATTCACCAAATGGGTATAGACTGTTCGGTTCCTGACCCAGACACACGGTAAGGGAAGAGGCGGCAGGCTGCGAGGTTGGTGTCGTATCGCTAACAAGAGGAGTGGGAATCGGTGTGGGCGTATTCTCTACAGTAGATGTGGTCAGACAAGCCGGGATCACAAGTAAAATGAAAAGCAGTAGGGAAAGAACAAACGGTTTCTTCATGAATTCCTGCCAGATTGGTTTATGCATATTCAGCAATTATAACCAGATTGGGAAAGCGCCTTTATGGCACCCGTTCATAATCAAAAGAGACCGCTTATGCGGTCTCTTTGACATTTTTATTCCGCTTTCCAACATGCCACCCAATGTCCGGGTCGGGCTTCTTTGAATTCCGGCTCTGATTGAGAACATATATCGACGGCAATCGGACAACGGGTATGGAAACGGCAACCTTTTGGAGGGTTGAGAGGGCTTGGGACATCCCCTTTTAAGATGGTGCGGTCACGCTTAACATTTGGATGGGGAACAGGAATGGCAGAAAGTAAAGCCTGGGTATATGGGTGAAGCGGTTCGCGATATAGGGTATCACGATCGGCCAGTTCTACCATTTTACCGAGATACATCACAGCCACCCGGTCAGAGATATGTTCTACTACGCTTAAGTTATGTGCAATGAAAAGGAAGGTCAGGCCGAACTCATCCTGTAGGTCATTGAGGATGTTCAAGACCTGCGATTGAATGGAAACATCAAGCGCAGAAACCGGTTCATCGCAAACGATGAATTTGGGGTTCAAGGCAAGGGCGCGCGCGATGCCAATACGCTGTCGTTGTCCGCCTGAAAATTCGTGGGGATAACGGCGGGCATGGTACTCCTCCAACCCAACCTTCTTGAGCATTTTGACGGCGGTTTCCCACCGTTCCTTGGGATGACCGATATTGTGAATTTGCAATCCCTCCATGACCGATTCGCCAATCGGCATACGCGGATTAAGCGAAGCATAAGGGTCCTGAAAAATGATCTGCATATCACGACGGAGGGGTTTGAGTTCGCTCTGTCCCATTTTGATCACATCATGACCTTCAAAAGAGACCTCGCCGGAGGTTGGCTCAACAAGCCGCAGGATCGTGCGTCCGACCGTTGTTTTTCCACAACCGGATTCGCCCACCATCCCCAGTGTCTCGCCACGCTTCACCGAAAAACTGACATTATCGACTGCCTGCACCCACGCTGTGGTACGCTGCAATAAACCTGACCGAACAGGGAAATATTTTTTGAGGTTTCGGACCTCCAACAGGTCCTTTTGTTCCTGCATATTTGAGTTCGTCATATTCTTAGTGGTCTCATTTCATCTGGGGTTTGGCATCTATCTTAACCGGGGCATTATGCCCATCTGCGCTTTGGTATAGCCAACAGCGTACCTTGTGCCCTTCGGCAATATCGGTCAGCTCGGGGTGTTTCTGAGTACAGATTTCCAGGTTATGCTCCACCCGTGCCCGGCAACGCGGAGCAAAACGACAACCAGCAGGCGGGTCTACCAAATTGGGAACCGTGCCTGGAATTACATCCAACCGGTCACGGTGTTCACCCAAAACCGGAATAGAGCCGATCAGGCCCTTGGTGTAAGGATGAAGCGGTAGATCAAACAATGAAGAAACTGGAGACTGTTCCACGATCTCTCCAGCGTACATCACCAACACACGGCTGGCCATTTCTGCGATCACTCCCAGATCGTGCGTGATCAGAATCATGGCTGAACCAAGTTTCTCGCGCATATCACGCATCAGGTCAAGAATCTGTGCCTGAATTGTCACGTCCAATGCCGTGGTCGGTTCATCTGCAATCAAAAGGTCAGGTACACAGGCAAGTGCCATAGCAATCATAACGCGTTGGGCCATACCGCCGGATAATTCATGCGGGAATGATTCAGCGCGTCGATTCGGGTCCGGGATCCCCACCAATTTCAACAACTCCGCGGCGCGCTTTCGACCTGTTTCGGCATTAAAGTCCTGATGGATATTCAACACTTCTGAAATCTGGTCGCCAGCACGAAATACAGGATTCAAGGCAGATTGCGGTTGTTGAAAGATCATCGAAATACGGTTACCACGTACCTGCCGCATTTCATCGTCATTAGCTTTCACCAGGTCTTTGCCTTCAAACAAAATCTCGCCTTCCACGATTTTTCCAGGCGGACTGATCAAACGCATGATGGAAAGAGATGTTACACTTTTACCGCAGCCCGATTCCCCTACAATGCCGAGCACTTCCCCGGGATTTACTTCGAAACTAACGCCATCCACCGCATGGACAACGCCGTCTTCCGTAAAAAAATGGGTCTTGAGTTTCTTGACTTCCAACAGAGGCTTTTGAGCAGTCATGAATGAGACTCCGAAAATAAGATGGATGGATTATAGCAAAAAATCGACGGAAATCCTGTCGAATTAATGGATGAAACAAAAGCCGCCTCACCCGGTAACTTGGGTTGATACAACCACCAAGGCATTTTCTCCCCCTAGAAAAAAGCCTGCAAACACACGATGTATGTATTTGCAGGCCTGACCATCAAGCTTTATCAGCGGTATCTATCCTCATCATCCTTATTCTTGCGCTGCTTAACTCGCAAAAATGCCACCGCTGCAACGCCTAGGAATAATCCCAGGGTCGACATGCCAAACGAAAGGAAGTTGAGAAAAAAAGTAGACTCAACAACATGGATCGCCATCAAAAACGGCATGACACAGCCAAATAACATCATGGCTATAGATGCAACCAGTACACGCTCAGGATGTTCGAAGATAAACATTATTTATACAACCAGCAGGCAACAAGGTGCCGATCGGCCTTCAAATCGTGGGGTTCTTCCACATCGCACAAGTTTTCGATCCGCTTTGGGCAACGTGGATGGAAACGACAACCGCTGGGCGGATTCACCAAACTGGGCGGCTCCCCCGCGGGGAGTTCGCGATATTTCAAGGCATTGTCAGCATCCGGATCAGAAGTAGCATCCATTAACGCTTCTGTATATGGATGTTTGGGAGAATGCACAATATCATTGACCGGCGCCTTCTCAACCACATTCCCGGCATACATAACGAATACACGTTCTGAAAAGTACCGGACGGTGGACAGGTCGTGTGTGATATAGATCACGGCAAGTTTGTATTTCTCCTGCAAACCACGCAGCAACTTGAGAATTTCCACGCGCACAGAAGCGTCCAGCATGGAAACCGGTTCATCTGCAACCACCAACTGCGGTTCCAGAATGATGGCGCGGGCAATTACCACACGTTGTTGCTGGCCACCGCTCAACATATGCGGATATTTGTGCAAAAAGTCATCCACCGGGCTGAGTTTTACCTCTTCCATCACCTTACGCACACGGCGTTCACGTTCAGCAGGGTCCTTGATGCCATTGATGATCAATGGCTCTTCAAGAATACGGTGAATGTTCATAAAGGGGGCAAGGGCGCCAAAGGGGTCCTGTTGGACATACCCGATCTTGGCGCGGTACTGGCGCAGGTCTTCAGCATGAAAGGCGCTGATATCCTTGCTATCGAACACCACCTTGCCTTTGGTGGGTTTGTTGATTCCCAAAATGGTCTTCATCAAACTTGTCTTGCCGCAGCCACTCTCCCCCACTATGGCGATAGTCTCACCATAATGCAGGTCGAAGGTTACGCCATCCACTGCCTTCACATAACCAGCATGACCAAACCCAAAGCGTCTTAATTCGAACCAAACATGCAAATCCTGGATCGAGAGGAGCACATCTCTTTTTTCGTCTGTCATCTCATTGACCTCGTGTCGATTTTTTCGTATGCCTGTCAGGATGCGTACAACCAGCACTTGACCTGAATATCACTCACATTGTAAACAGGCGGCTCCTCGGTGCATTTGGCAAAGCGTTTGGGGCAGCGTGCAGCGAACCGGCAGCCTGTAGGCGGATTAAGCAGGCTGGGCGGCTGGCCTGTGATGAATTCAGGTTCCTGGTTGGCGCGCAGACGCGGCACACTAGCCATTAACATGCGCGAGTAAGGGTGAAGCGGTTCATTGAAAAAACGATGCGCATCACTCACTTCAACGATCTGACCGGCGTACATGACAGCCACACGGTCGGCAAGTTCGCTGGAGGTGGCAATATCATGGGTAATCAACACAAAACTGACTTCAAGCTCTTTCTTTAGACGCTTAAGTACATTGAAAATATTAGCCTGGGTAAGTACATCCAGGGCAGAGGTTGGCTCATCCAAGATCACCAGGGCTGGTGCGGTGACCAGTGCCATGGCAATTGCAACACGCTGACGCATGCCGCCGCTTAGTTCAAATGCATATCGGTCTAAAAAGTCCACCGGCACGCCCACATGTTGGAACATTTTGGCTGCCTGAACAAGGGCTTCCTCTTTTTTCACGCCATGATGCACGATCATAGGTTCAGCGACCTGATCACCCACTTTCAAGACCGGGTTTAAAGAGTTCATCGCAGCTTGTGGGACGAGGGACATTCGTACCCAGCGAATGTTCTGGCGGAATTGTTCCTCATCCATGCCCATAATCTCATTGCCTTCGAGGAAGACCTTCCCGCCATATTTGCTCACGTTACGAGGCAGCAAGCGCAGCATCGCCTTGGCAAGCGAACTCTTGCCGCAACCTGATTCTCCCAAAACCACAACGGCTTCCTTGTAACCAAGGTCAAAGAAGACACCGTCCACTGCCTGCACGGGACCTTTCTGTGTATTGAAATGTAGTACCAGATCCTGAATACTCAACAAATTTTCAGTGGGCATGTGCTAAACACCTCGCAGGCGCGGATTGAAGATACGATCCATGGAAAAGCCAACCATGGCAAAGGAAAGGCCAGTAATCAGAAGAATGAAGGCAGGTTCAAGTACCCAGTAGTATTGTCCTTGAACAAGTGCCCCATTACGAACACCATCGTAAATAAGTTTTCCCCAAGTAGGAAGAATTGGGTCGCCCAAACCGACCAATGTTAGAGAAGCCTCCAAAAATACATTGGATGGAATAAGAATGACCAGTTGCGGGATAAGCAATGGGACGATGCGGGGAACAAGATACTGCATGATGATACGCATATTGCTTGCACCATACGCACGAGCCGCCTCAACATAGGGCGCTTCCTTGATCTGCATGAATACCGCGCGGAAGCCTTTGATGGCACCGCCAAAAATACTCAAGGCAATCACGCAGACGAGCATCACCCATAGGCTCTTTGAATAGAATGTACCGATCATGATGAGGATTGAGAGGAATGGCAATACAAGATTGATCTCTGTAATGCGCTGAATCACCTCATCAATCCAACCGCCATACCAGGTTCCAAAGGCAGCAATGATCATGGTGGTTATGGTGGTGCCAAGGGCAGTCAACAAACCGAAGGTCAAGGCAATAGGCGCGCCCCACATCAACGCAATCCCAATATCCCTTCTGCGATGATCGGTACCCGCCCAACCATAAACTTTTCCATATACGATCAACTCTGCATCCACAGTTGAACCTTCTTCAAAGCCTACCGCCTCGATTTGCACTTCATACTTCCCCGGCAAAGCGGTCAATTGCTCGGTCTCAGAAGTCAGGTCCATAAAGATACCCTGTTCAGGGCTGTTGCCTTGCAAGCGGCGCTGTAACTTCTGATCCTGAGAGAAGCGATAACTATGGGTTTTTCCTACTGTAAAACTTCCGACCTTGATTTCACGTCCATCTGGAGTAATCACCTTTATAGAAACAAAAGGTTCCTTTTGCTCAAACTTGGAGGTGAAGAAAATGGAAACTTCCTGTGGAAAGTCCTTGGAATTATATTCGAATGGGAAGGAAATGAATATTTTGTTGGTGTCATTCGAAAATTCTTCAGTCTTCGTTCCTTCGCCGTTGGCAGAATTGAAGGAAAACGTCTCGGGCAGGTCGTCTTTTAGAAACCAGTTCATCCACGTTGGTTGGGCATTTTTGGGTGTGTTGTACCAGACGTTCTCGTCACCACGCCATAAGGAAATTGCCTGATCATACGGCAATGCAAAAATGGTATAGATCGAAAACACAAACAGGATAATGATCATGACCAAACCGGCAAACGCGGAGGGGTAATGAGAAAGTTCGGAGAAAAAATTTCGGATCGTTTTCATTAGCTTGAACTCTCGTTTCCGATTTTTACGCGCGGATCCACCAGAGCATAAACAAAGTCAAGCAGGAATACGGTCATGGCCAGTAGATAGGCAAAGATCACAGTGGTTCCCACGATGACAGGCGTATCAAAAAGACCAGCCGCAATGAGGGTGGTTCGGCCCAGACCAGGCCAGTTAAAGACGCCTTCAAAGATCGGTGCGCCACCCCAGACGCCGATCAGCAGAAATGCAAAGTTTGTAATGTTGGTAGGGAGGGTGGGCCGCAAAATATATTTGCGTTCCACATCCCGAGCCGTGAGGCCCTTGGCTTTTGCCATTTCAACATAATCTTCACTGGAATAGATGAGGAAGAAGGTGCGATTGTTATAGATGGCAAAGGTCAATTGGTTTAAAGTAATTGCCAATGTTGGCAAGATCATGTGTTTCATCAGACTAAGCGCATATTCGATCTTGTTATCCGGCGGAGGAACATCCACCATACCGCCAAAGGGGAGAACTTTCAAATAAGCGGCAAAGAACACAATTAAGAAGATGCCATAAAACCATCCAGGCGCAGCTGACATGGGTGACGTTGCCACGATAAATCGGTCAAGCCATGACCCATAATGCCGTGATAGCGACAATGCCCAAAACAAGGTCACAAAGAAGAGAAGGATATTCGTTGTGCCAAACAGGACAAGTGTAGATGGGAGGCGTTCCAATACAATGACACGTACGGAACGGGAACCGTTATCTGCATTCATGAATTCAGCGAATCCCAGGTTTAGGGTGATCGCATCTTTGAGAAACGCAACACTGCGGATGGCAAATGGCCGATTGAGGCCAAGGCGTTCCTCTTCATTTGCCACACGTTCTTCGATCAATTTTACTTTTTGATCCCCGGTCAAGTTGCGCAGGGCTTGATCGTTCATGACCCCTTGTTGGATATCTTCTCGAATTTGTCCACGCCTAATTTCATCGACATATCCGCCCATATTGGCAATCAGAATGGTCAGATACAAGCCAACCACGACGGTGAATGCCATGGTTAACAAACGGACTGCCATGTACTTCGTTACACGAAGTATGGCACTGTCTGACGCTTTCTTTTTTGCGGCAACAGGGACGGGGGATTGCAAAGTAGACTCTGCCATTTCTACTTACCTTCCTTCCTTATTTGGTTTATTGAATTTATATCAACCTGAACGCAACGAACCTTTTGAATTTCATTCCGTTCAGGGAAACATAAATCCCGAAAAAATGGCCCGGTAGGAGACCCCTACCGGGCCAAACGAACTATCTATCTTACTTGACGGTCACGAACTCAAAGCTGGCGAACGAAGGAATGCTCACCAACTTGCTGACCACTGCAACTTCGATGCGGTTTGCACCAGCTTCAAAGCCGCCGGTAACATCCGCGCCGAGGGTGACAGAGTACTGGCCGTCGGCAACAAATTCCGCATCGCCGGTGGCGACGAGTTCATTGTTGGAGTTGAAGACCAAATACTTGACACTGTCAATGTCCGCGCCTGCATAGGGTTCATCGTTGTAGGTCACGAACACATCGAAGGTGGCTTCCTGTCCGGCAGTCACCTGTCCATCGCCGCTGAGGTCAACCACAGCAACCTTGGCTTCGCTGAAGCGAGACCATTTGTCAGCAAGGTCGGGGAAGTTCTCGTTGCGCTTGAGGACAGCATTACCTTCGGTGGTGAAGACCTGATCGAGGTAGAACGGACCAGTACCGATAATGAAGTGATGGTGCGCATCGTACCAAGCGGTCAGGTTGGCATAGCGGGCGGCAGCTTCATCAGCTGTGACGAATTCGCTCATGGTGGGGGCGAAGGGGATGTAGCCTTCAGCAGCAGCCTGATCGAGGTAGGTCTTCTGGATATCGAGGGTCGGGCCATCAATGAAGTTGGTCCATTCCTTCTCAATAGCAGTGGCCTTGTCCACGGTGAATGCGATCTCGCCATTGGCTTCAGCCATGATGGCAGGGGTCACATTGTGCCAGGCAGCGGGGCCCTGTGTCCACGGCACATTAAAGCCAGCGGGGAACCAGCTGAAGCCGAAGGTTTCGGCATCAAGCGAGTAGCCATTGCTGTAGGTGCTGATGACAAGCGGGTCGGTGGATTCGATCTGGACGGCCACAAAGGAAGCCTGGAAGGCTTCAACACCAGGAACGACGGTTTCATCGTAAATGGCGCTTTCGGGTTTGGCAGGATCGAAGGTCATAATCATGCCCATGACGAAGTCCGCGGCAGAGATGGGGCTGCCATCGTGCCAGGAAACGGTATCGTACAGGTCAGCCGGGTAGGTCCAGGTCACCTTCACGAGGGAGGTGGCGCCATCCGGGTATTTCTCACCAACGGTGATGAATTTCTGGGCAGCTGCATCCCAGTCGGCCCAAGCATCGGCAGGAACTGCGTTTTCATCAGCCTGGAAGTTGAGGCTCACCCAATCGAGGGTCTTAGTGATGGGGAGACCTTCCTGGGCAGTGATTTCGAGCTTCTCAGCGCGTTGGGGCCAGGCAAGACCAGTGTAGGGATCGGGCATGCTGGCAGAGTCACCAGTGGCACGTTGAACCATGGTATCGGAGATCCAGTTGGAACCGGCGAACGGATTCCACGGATCAATGAAGGTATCCTGCATCGCGATGCGGGCTGTGCCGCCTTCAGTATCGCCCAAGCGAATGGTCAAGGGGTACAGGCGGGAGCCGGAAACACCACCCGCAAGGTCGGCCGCAACGGTCAATTCATTACGCATCGGGAAGAATGCCTGGGTATCGATCACCCAAACATGGTAGGAATTCTGCATGGACAGGTCGAGTGCGGTCTTGAACAATTCACCGCGTTCGTCCATGTTGGTAAATTCATTGTTCCAGAGCTTCTGCGAAGCATCATAGAATTCCTGGCCGATCACATCAGCAGTTTGGAAGTTCGAGGAGAGGCCACAGCAGCCACCAAAGTCAGTATAGTAGAAGCCGAAGTTGGATCCATCGTCGCGGGAGATCGCAGTGTTGATCCAACCGCCGGTGTAGAGGTTCCACTGACCTTCATTTGGATCGCTGCGCGCCCAGATCGGGGAAGCTTCAGAGCGGGCCTTGTATTGGCGGTCAACAGTAAAGCCAATGCTCTCCAACTGATTGGAGACATAATCACCAATGGCGGTGCGTTCATCTTCTGTACGAATGATGAAGATCAAAGTGACGGGTTCATCATTGATCGCCCATTTACCATCCGCATTCTTGGCTGCACCGAGCGCTTCCATTTCAGCGCTGATGACTTCATTAGCCTTATCAACGTTGTATGCATATTTGGCTTCCACTGCGCGGGCAACATCGATGTAGCGGGCGTAATCGGGGAACACACCCACGAGGGTGGTGTACTTGGCAGCGCCGAGGCCGCCGAAGATTTCCTGAATGACATAATCGCGATCAACAAGCATGTTCATCGCTTCGCGGATCTTGGGGCTACCAAAGGGGTTCACGCGGCCATCAGCAAAAGTGGGGATCGGGTTGAGAAGCAACTCGAAGTTCAAACCATAGGAGGTTGCATACTTGAGATTGGGATCAGCCTGAACGGTCTTAAAGTCATCGGGGTTGGTGTTGCCGTCGGCACAAACATCAAGATCGCCAGCCTGAAGCTGAGCGATACAAAGGGCATTGTCAGACTGTTCGGAGAACACGATCTCATCGACCCAGGCGCCCTTGCGGGTTACAGGTTCGGGAGTGGGGGTGGGTTCCTCAGTGGCAGCTTCGGTTGCCGCCTCGGTGGCAGGGGCTTCCGTAGCTTCTGTGGAAGGAGCCTCAGTGGGAGTCCCACCGCAGGCCGCAAGCACCATGCTGGCAACGACCAGCAGGCCCAGCATAGCAAACAATCGGTTTCGTAACATTGGTTTTCTCCTCCAAGAAGAAAAATTAGGGGATTGATTTACAGACTATAAGGGACACAAACGCGTTAAATGTATTTTCTGGTGGACCACCTCCTTTTTACAGAGAAATAGACAACGCTTTTCATAGCTAGAAGCAAATCAAATTATACCTAATTCTTTAGTCACGTCAACAGGAGCGGCTAATAAATGAATTGTCTGGATAGGTCATCCATGAAATAACCCACCACAGAATTGCCAAAAACCCTACTGGAGAACTGCTTTAAAGAAGGTTTTGGACAAAACTCCCATAGATTTGATGACAGATAAGTGACGTCATTTACGCATCACCCCAAACTGTGACCTGCTTCACACCTCAAACCTTATATAAATCTGCCAATTGATTCCTCTAATTTTGTTGACAATCATTCATGCATCTCATAGAATCCAAACAGTAATGGATTTCACAAAAGGAGAATGCAATGTTAAAGGAATTTAAAGAATTTGTCATGCGTGGCAATGTACTCGACATGGCAGTAGGCGTCATCATTGGCGGCGCATTTGGAAAGATCGTTGGCTCACTCGTCAATGACATCCTCATGCCCTTGGTCGGCTTGCTCATGGGCGGAGTCAATTTCAGCGAATTGTCCGTCACAGTTGGCAGCGCCACCATCATGTGGGGACTCTTCCTTCAAACCGTAGTGGATTTCCTCATCATCGCCTTCGTCATCTTCCTGATTGTCAAAGCGGCTAATAATATGAAGAAAGCTCCTGCCCCAGCAGACCCCACCACCAAGGAATGCCCGCACTGCATCAGCACCATTTCCATCAAAGCCACGCGCTGCCCGAATTGCACCTCTGAATTGAAAGCGTAAAAGCAACTTCATCTAAACACCGCTCTGGCGGGGGCTAAGCCCCCGCCAGAGCATTTAACGCACAGGTATAATGTCCGCATCATGAATTTAGATTTCATCAACAAACTCAACCCTCAGCAGCGCAGCGCGGTCACAGCGGCGGATGGACCTGTAATGGTCGTGGCAGGTCCCGGGTCCGGAAAGACGCGCGTACTGACGCAACGCATTGCTTATCTTATTGCCCACGAAGGCGTCCGCCCGTGGCAAATCCTTGCCGTCACCTTCACCAACAAAGCCGCCAAAGAAATGGACGAACGTGTCAAAGCAATTTTGAACGAACAGGCGACTGAAGGCATGATGCTCGGCACCTTCCACTCCATCTGTGCGCGGATTTTGCGACGCGAAGCCGAGCACCTGCCCGTGGCGCAAAACTTTGTCATCTTCGATGCCGACGACCAGCAGAGTTTGGTCAAGTCCATCATCCGCGAAATGAATTTGAACGAGAAGTTGTACCGTGCCAACAGCGTGCATGCTTCGATCTCGCGCGCCAAGAACGAGTTGATTCTGCCCGACGACTACCCCATCAACACTTACCGCGATGAAGTAGTGAAGCGTGTCTATACCGAATATCAAAAACGGCTCATCGCCAGCAACGCCGTGGACTTTGACGATATTCTCGTGTACGCCACGCAGTTGATGGAAACTAACCCCGCCGTGCGCGAAAAATATGCTCAACGGTTTCGGCACGTTTTAGTAGATGAATTCCAAGATACCAACCTCGCGCAATATGCTTTGGTGAAGAATCTCGCTTCCTATCATAAAAATATTTTCTGCGTGGGTGACCCCGATCAATGTTTTCCAGCGGGCGTAAAAATTC
>DAOQPR010000003.1:4156-26812 GCA_035333265.1 Anaerolineales bacterium | reverse complement strand
GCCAGACATTGACCCAGGAAGGGAATGATTGAAAGAAGCGAAACGATCATCGACATGGGCGCAAGGAAAGCAGCCAGGGCGTAAACAGTGCGGGTGAAATCTCCCTTGCCGCCAAAGAAACCTGCGATAAAACTTTGCAGGCCGCCAGCAATGGCCAGGTTGATCACCCCGCTGATCGGCGCAACGAAGAGCATGATCAAGGTGAGTATAACGATGAAGCCAGTTACATTGCCACTCTGCAATTCAGGCATGGAAGCCAGCTCAGAAAACTGCGGATTGAACATGACCAGAAAAGGCAGAGCCAGCGCGCTGACCAAACCCGCCAACGCCGTCCAGGTAAATGCACGTCCAAGGGTTGCATTCGGGTCTTTCAACAGGTCTGCGTAGGCTTCTTCGCCCTGGGTAAGGGCCGTTGCCCAAACATCAAAAGTCCCGTACGTTCGCAACGGCTTCTTCGGTTTGGACAACATGGAGTTGTCGACGTAATTTGACGAATCCATTTCCCACGGTTTTTTCTGGGAAGATTGAGAATCCTTCGCCTCCGACCCGACCCCATACGGGTCGTACCCATAATCATTCTGAAACGCTGGGTGTTTTTCCTCTTCATAATACGACGAGGTATGCACCGGCTCATTTGATGCTGGATATGGTTCATAACCATACTGATCATTTTTCTGCGCGGCAGGTTCTTCTTCGTAATAGGTAAATGCCGGGGTGGAAGGTGGTGTGGGTTTGCGAGCAGGTTCCGGCGGAGTTTGAGCCGCAGGCAGTTGAGCGTGGAATTTATCCAATGCCTGCATCACCTGCGGGTTGCCGGGATTCATTTTCAAACATACTTCCAATGCCTGTATCCGTTTTTCAGTCGTTGGGCAGGTTTCCACATACCAGAACCAGGCTGGAATATTTTTTGGGTCGCTTTTGATGAGCCTTTGAAGCAACTGCTGCGCTTCATCCTTGCGCCCAAAACGGATCAACTGAACGGCATTCTCCAAATCCGACATTCAACCTCCAACGTTTACAAAGGCAGTCCCAATTCCTGTAATTTCTCCTTGGTTGGGTAGCCCTTTTCATCCCAGCCGCGCTTCTCATAGAACTCCGGCAACATTTTATCCAGTTCAGCCACCATGCCTTTTGCAGGGCCATCAGGCAAAGGTTCGTTCAACATACGATATGGAAGCGTATCCCATTCGGGACCGGAACCAGCCTTGATGAGGAACATTCGTTCAAGCGTATAAACGCGGTCGGCGGCTTTCATCACTTCTTCAGGGGTGTACCCTGCCCCAGTGGTGAGGTTCATCATCGCCGCAAGCGTTTCGGGCCAGATCATACGATTTTTGTCAAAGACATAACGAATGGCAACGAATACGCATAAACCGGAGGCATCGATCAACGCAAACGAGTCCTGAAAATGTTTGACGAGTTCAGGCTTGCCATCTGTTGTGAGCGGATTCTCCTTCACTGGCACACCAAAGACTTCTTCGTAGGCCACATCCCCTTCCATGTGGGAAGCGCCCTTGTTGGAGGTGGCATACAGCAAGCCCATGCCTTGTGATCCACGCGGGTCGTAGCCGGGGAATTCCTGCTTGCGTGTGGTGACGGCAATTTCAGGGTGACCGTATTTTTCACACAGACGATAGCTTCCCAGTGCAAGGTCGCGGCCAAAGCCTTTGTTATAGGCCATCAACTTGATCATCTCGATCATCGCATCATGATCGCCGAACCGCAGCGGCATCCCAATAATATCCTCGGAAATATAGCCCTTCTCGTACATTTCCATTGCAGCCGCAATGGTCATGCCGGTGGTGATGGTATCCATACCGTATTCGTTACACAGGTAATTTGCCTTGACCAAAGCGGCAAGATTGCTTACACCACAACCCGTTCCCAGCGAAGAGATCGTTTCATACTCCGGCCCCTCCCCCTTCCCTTTATACGGCCCATCCGGCACTTCGGTCAGACGCCCGCAGGAAAGTGGACAACGATAGCATGGCGTATGGCGTATCAAATATTGATTCTTAAGCGCATCGCCATCCACATTATGAACATGTTCGAACGTACCCTGCAAGAAGTTTCTCGTCGGCAAAATACCCAGCGTATTGGTCACCTGCGGCACATACGACGTGCCATAGATGCGCATGTTCGAGCCTTTCTTGACATCCGCACCTACATTTTTGGACGTACCCACACTGATCTCGCGCATTCCCTCAGGGTCATGTAAAGGCGGATTTTTATTTCCCATTGCCACCACGGCTTTGAGGTTTTTACTGCCCATCACCGCACCAACTCCGGAACGGGCTGCCGCGCGATGCTTATCGTTCATGATGGCGGCCATCAAGGCGAGATTCTCACCCGCAGGCCCGATACATGCGACTCTCGCTTCAGCGGATGTCTCCGCCTTGAGGATGTCGGTGGTCTCATGCGTATCCTTGCCCCACACATGCGCCGCAGACCGCACCTCGACCTGGTCCTCGTTCACCAAAACATAGACCGGCTCTGAAGCCTTGCCCTCAAAGATGAACATATCGAAGCCGGTGCGCTTCATCCAGGTGGGGAATTCGCCGCCGGAATTGGAGTGTGCCAATGCGCCCGTCAGCGGGGACTTGGTTACAACCATATAGCGGTTGCCTGTCGGCGCGGGCGTAGCCGTCAGCGGGCCGGTGGCAAAGATGAGCATATTCTCCGGGGAGAGCGGCTCTGCCATTGGGTTCATTTCTTTGTACATATAATGGATCGCCCATCCGCGCCCGCCGAGATAATCGCGCGCGATCTTCGGGTCAACATCTTCTGTGGTTACTTTCCGCGTGGTGAGGTTTACTCGTAAAATTTTGAGGTGCCAGCCGTACATGGGTGCTCCTTATCAGAGTTGAATTATGGAATCCGCAAGTTTTACTTGCGAGAATCCAGAGATAGTATTCACAGGTTTCCAGAAGTAGAACTTCTGGATTCCACAGTCATCCGCCCGCAATGGCGGAAAATGCTGTAACCATATCGCCTTCTTTTAAAGGCGTGGACATATCCACCGTGAGACCGTTCAATACGATCACGCTTTCGTCGTTGAGGGGGATGTCAAAGCGGGAGATGGCGTCGTAGACCGTTGTCCCTTCGGGAACATCCAATTCCACCACACCATGTTGCGCATTGGGTGGCAGGACAGCGCGATAATTGGCGATCATTTTGATGCGAATCAGCATAGGCGGAATTCTAGCATGAAAGGGTAAAGGCCGAAGATCAAAAGTCGCGGGCCGTTCAGAAATCCTTTTGTGGTTAAATTGCCATCATGAAACGACAAATTCCCTATCATGGCTGGTGTTTCGTTTGCGGAACGGATAATCCGCATAGTATTGGAATTACGATGTTCGTGGATGAGGAAGGGGTTCTGACTTCGGAGTTCACATTGGCTGACCGGCACCAGGGTCCGCCCGGACATGCGCATGGCGGGGCTTCTGCTGCAATTTTGGATGAGGTGATGGGATTGGTGGTCTGGGCGGCGGGGCATAAAGTATTGGCGGCAAATATCAACATCAACTACCGCAAGCCGCTGCCACTCCATATTCCCCTGCTGGCAGAAGCGTGCATCACGGAAGTGGGCGAAAGAAAAATTAGCAGTGTAGGAAAAATCCTATTGCCCGATTCAACCGTCGCCGTGGAAGGAAGCGGGGTGTACGTCGTCGCAAAACACTTTTTTGAAAATTCACTTTTGAACGGAGTCCATTCATGAAAACCATCGGACTGATCGGCGGGATGAGTTGGGAATCATCCATAGAGTATTATCGCATCATCAATGAAACTGCAAAAGAAAAGCTGGGCGGGCTGCACTCGGCAAAAAGCCTGATGGTGACGGTGGATTTTGCAGAGATCGAAAAATTACAGCACGAAGACCGCTGGGAGGAAGCCGGGCAAATTTTGGTGCAGTGCGCGCAAAACCTCGAACGCGGCGGCGCGGACTTTATTGTGCTATGTACCAACACCATGCACAAACTTGCCGACCAGATCATTGCGGGCACAAATATTCCATTCCTGCATATTGCCGATGCAACGGCGGAGAAGATTCGCGCCGCAGGCATAAAACGAATCGGTTTGCTGGGCACGCGCTTTACGATGGAGCACGAGTTTTATAAAGGAAGGCTGGTGGACAACTTTGGCCTGGATGTACTCATCCCCGAAAAGACAGATCGTGAACTTGTGCATCGAGTCATCTATGAAGAGTTGGTGCTTGGCAAAATCGTAGATTCTTCACGCGAAGAATACAAACGCATCATAAACGACCTGCTTGCAAGGGGCGCGGAGGGCGTTATTCTCGGCTGCACAGAGATCGAACTGCTCATCAAGGAAGGCGATAGTCATGCGCCGCTCTTTCCCACAACAAAGATCCATGCCATCTCAGCGGTGGAAAAGGCATTGGAATAATCCATCCATTTCTCATAACATGAGATACATCACCTTCTTCATCCTGCTCACACTGATCTCGGCCTGTGCGCCGCTTTCAACAGCCGAGCCAACCTCCACAGCGGCTCTGCCTTATCGCATTACACCAGATGAAAACAACTACGCCCCACAGGTAGATGATTCTGGCCGCCTGCCCGCCGGGGTGACCATTACGGCAACGGCTTTATCCGAGCGCTATGACTTCACACCGCCGCGCGCCATGTTAACCCTTTCCGGGTATATGCCAAGTGTTTGCAATGAATTACGCATCAAGGTCAATCCGCCGGATGAAAACTTTCGAATCTTTATCGAAGTGTATAGTCTGATCGACCCTGAGATCAAATGTGATGATGTCTTCCAGCAATTCGAAACCAGCGTCCTTTTTGGAGAGTATTCGAGTGGGCGCTATACGGTTTGGGTTAACGAAGGGCTTGTAGGAGACTTCGTCGCATATTAATGGAACTTTCTCCATCCATTCGCCGTCTTTTTGGAAAAGACCAAGGAGAATCCCATGAAGTATCTAAGATCGATCATCGTCTTACTGGCCTTCCTCATTTCGGCTTGCATCCCATCTGCCGCTGAAGAGCCAGTCAGCAGTGATGACACGCCAATCCCCCTGCAAACAAGTGATTTCATCCCCGGTCCGGCAGACGGCGGACTCACCCGTAGTGAAGCCTTTCTTGACTCTGTTGAATTGCTCACAATGGAAAGTTATCCCCTGCAATTCAATCTCCACCTCAAAGGCAATCTACCCACACCCTGCCACCAATTGCGTATTGCCGTCAGCCCGCCGGATGCAGAGAATAAAATCGTTATCGATATTTATTCCATTACCAACCCGGCCGAGATTTGTATCCAGACACTGGAGCCATTTGATGTCAATTATTCATTGGGGAGTTTCCCCAATGGGAAGTATAGTCTGTGGGTCAATGGAGAGATGGTCGCAGAGTTTGAAACGTAGCCTGTAAAAGAGGAAAGAAGAAAGAAACGCTATTGTTCATTCTTCTTTCTTGAAATATTTTCTATCCTTCCCGACTCACTTCTCCAAATTTTGCATTCACCAACTTGACCAGGTCTTGCACTCCGATCTGAATATTCAATCCACGTTGGCCGCCGGAAATGTAGATTTCGCCATATGCCTGGGCTGCTGAATCGATGACCACCTGAAAGCCCTTGTTGATGAGCGCCAACGGTGAGATGCCGCCCGCCTGCAAACCGGTCATTTGCTCCGCTTCTCGTTCGGTAGGCAGAGACATTTTCTTTTCACCCAAAAATGCCGCCAATAATTTCAGATCCACTATATGTGGGCCGGGAATGACAGCCAGAACAGGTTTGCCTTTTTCACGTTTTGTGACGATGGTCTTAAAGGCTTGTTCGGTTGGAATGCCTAAAAGTTGAGCCGCCTCCAGCGCACCCAGTTTTTCGGCGGGAAGTTCGTGAGCTGTATAGCTCACCTTGCGTGAATCCAAGAATCTTATGACATTATTCGTGATACTCATATGACACCAATTTATGTACAATTATAAGCAACTTCACCGCCTCTTTCCTAAACCGATGCCTGCTTCAACCTTCTAACAGTTTTCCACACTCAAACGTAGGAGATGCCATGATCAGCCCAGACACCCTTTCCCAGTTTCATTTATTCAACACTTTACCCGAAGCGCTGCTAAAAGAAATTGCGGCCATGGGAAGTGAAGCCGTCTTTAAGCAGGGCGATTTCGTCTTTCGCGAAGGAGAAACGGCAGACAAATTGCACTTTTTGTTGAATGGCAGCGTTGCCCTGCGCGTAAAATTAACCTCCCGGCCCGATAGCGTGACCGTTTCATACGTCTCTATACCGTATCAAATATTTGGCTGGTCTGGCATGGTGGCACCGCATCACTACACCTCCAGCGCCCAGTGCGATGAAGATTCGACCCTGCTTATCATTCCATCTGAACCATTCATGAAATTACTTGCCCAATATCCCGAGCATGGATTCAATGTGATGGTAAAGATTGCTGAAGTCATATCAGACCGCTTAAGAAACAGCAGGCAAGCGTTGTTGAAAACGTTGTAAAGACACAAAAAAATTCCATGGTGCAGGCCTTTTGGCCTGCACTTATTTTTTACAGGGTATACAAAAGCTCTATGGATAGAGACAGGCTTGGGTGTGGATCGAGGCGGGAAGTTCATGCATGGTAGTAAAATCAGGGAATGAAGACAGTTCCTGTAGAATTTCCACTTGAAAAATTAATTGAACAGCTTCCGGATACTTACTCTCCTGCCGATCGGGATATGGTGATGCGTGCTTATCATGTTGCAGAGGAGGCACACCGCGAGCAAAAACGTCATTCCGGCGAACCTTATATCAATCATTGTATTGCGGTTGCCAGCATTCTTTCAGACTTGAAAGTACCTGCAGAAGTTGTAGCCGCCGGTCTGTTGCATGATACGGTGGAGGACACACCGGTCACATTGGCGGATATTCGCCGCGATTTTGGGGATAAAGTACGTCTGTTCGTGGATGGGGTGACAAAATTGACTCAGTTACCGCGTGTTTCTCGCGGCGACCAACACGCAGAAAGTAATGAAAACAATCATGAAGAGGAACCACTTCCACCGGCGGCCCTGTTGGGGCGCAAGGAGGATATGGTCTCAGAGACTTTGCGAAAGACGTTCCTTGCGATGGGCGAGGATGTAAGTGTAGTGCTCATTAAACTGGCGGATCGATTACACAATATGCGTACATTGGGCTATATGCCCGAACAAAAGCGCAAGCGGATCGCACAGGAAACCCTGGAGATCTTTGCTCCACTGGCAAACCGCCTTGGTATCTGGCAATTAAAGTGGGAACTGGAAGACCTGAGTTTTCGGTACGTGAATCCGGAAAAATATAAGGAGATTGCCGAGCAATTGGCCGAGCGCCGCCCCGACCGGGAACAGCAGCTTGAGCAGATCAAGGTCAACCTGGTAAAGCTGCTTGAAAAACATAATATCAAAGCTGAGGTCAGCGGGCGGCCAAAGCACATTTATTCCATCTATAAAAAAATGCAGAAAAAGGATAAAGCCTTCGGCATGTTATACGATGTGCGTGCTGTGCGCCTGATCGTGCCGGATGTGCCTTCCTGTTATGCTGCGTTGGGAGTGATTCATACAACCTGGCGGCCGATCTCCAGTGAGTTCGATGATTATATTGCCGCTCCAAAAGATAACCATTATCAGTCGCTGCATACAGCCGTGATGTACGATGACCGCCGTCCGTTGGAGGTGCAGATCCGCACACAGGATATGCATATGAATGCAGAGTATGGTATTGCCGCACACTGGCGTTATAAAGAAGGCGGCAAGCACGATAAGGTGTTCGAGCAGCGCATCAAAGATCTGCGGCGGATGATGGAATGGCGTTCAGACGTGAACGACGCCACCGAATTCGTCGAATCCATGCGCAGCGATGTCTTCCAGGATCGGGTTTACATCTTCACCCCGCGCGGCGACATCATCGACCTGCCTGCCGGGTCTACACCCCTTGATTTCGCCTACCATGTTCACACCGACATTGGTCATCGTTGCCGCGGTGCGCGGGTGAATGGCAAACTGGTACCGTTATATCAGGAGCTCAAAACTGGCGATCAGGTGGAAATTCTCACCGCCAAACGCGGCGGGCCAAGCCGGGATTGGTTAAATGCCAACCTGGGGTTGGTGCGTACATCACGCGCCCGGGCCAAGATCAAGGTTTGGTTCAAGAAATTGGAAGACGAACAGAACCTCACTCAAGGCCGGGACTCACTTGAACGAGAACTTCAACGCCTTGGCATCAGTGAGATCAACTTTGAAAAACTGGCCCGCGAACTTGGGTATAAGACCCCCGATCTCATGTTCATCGATATTGGCAACGGTGATCTTTCAGTTAGCAAGATCATCAAACATTTTTCGCAGGATGAAGAGATCAAGGATACCCTCGAAGCCAATGCACCTGCCCCCACGATCAAATCCACAGATGCAGTGGAGGTGGTCGGACTCAAAGGCATGTTGGCAAGCATGGCAAAATGCTGCAACCCTGCGCCTGGCGACCAGATCGTTGGCTTTATCACGCGTGGACGCGGTGCCACCATTCACCGCCAGGATTGTCCGAACATCCTGCAAACCAAAGACCGCGAACGTCTTTTGAAGGTCGGCTGGGGACATGTGGAACACACCTTCCCGGTTCCGGTCAAGATCAAGGCATACGACCGTCAGGGTTTGATGAGCGATATTTCAAATATGCTTGCAGATGAAAACATCAATATTAATCATGTCTCGGTCAATGTAAATCGCAGTATCGCCGACCTAAGACTCATCATCGAAGTGAAAGACCTGACCCAACTCAGCCGCATCCTGACACGCATAGAGAATTTACCCAATGTAATGGAAGCCGTGCGCAACAAACCCGGCTGAGAGACACATGAAATTGTCATGAAAATTTGAAGGGGTGAAATAATGGGTTGGGAGTATAATCGCGCCGCTTCAATATGTTATCCGTTCAAGAAGCGCGTGAGCGCATCCTCTCGCACGTTCAAGCAACCGCCACAGAATCCGTTCCGTTGATCGAATCTGCAGGGCGGATACTGGCTGTGGATATTGTTGCCGATTCAGAGTATCCCCCCTTCGACAACTCCGCTGTAGATGGCTTTGCCCTGCGAGCGGAAGATACCTCCGCCTCCTCCCAGACATTGAGCGTGGTTGCTGACATCCCAGCCGGATCCTCGCCGACAGTTTCCCTTAACGTCGGTCAGGCCGCGCGCATTATGACCGGTGCGCAACTGCCACAAGGGGCAACTGCTGTCATTGCCGTCGAAGATACGGATGTCAAACATCATCTTGCCGGAACAGCCGCACCGCAAACGATCACCTTCTCCAAACAACTCAGGCAGGGTGAAAATATACGCCAGCATGGCATGGACATGAATCGCGGCGATGCCGTATTACCCAAAGGCCGAATACTCAAACCGCAGGATCTAGGACTACTAGCCACCTTGGGTGTCTCCAACGTCACCGTCCACAAAAAGCCGCGCGTCGCATTGATCTCTTCAGGAGATGAACTGCTCCCTGTGGATATGCCGCTCGAAGCAGGCAAGATCCGCGACTCAAATTCCTATACTCTGGCAGCCGCCGTTGAATTGACTGGTGCGGAAGTGCTTCGCCTTGGCGTTGCAAAAGATACCCGTGAGTCAGTGACCACCCTATTGGAACGAGCTGTGACAGAAAAGGCCGACTTAATCCTTTCTTCAGCGGGCGTCAGTGTGGGCGCATTTGATTTCATCAAGGAGGTGATCGAAGCCAATGGCAATATGGATTTTTGGCGTGTGAACATGCGCCCTGGAAAACCGCTGGCCTTTGGCTCGTATCGTGGCATTCCTTTCATCGGTCTGCCGGGCAACCCGGTTTCCGCTTTTGTTGGGTTTGAGGTGTTCGTTCGCCCAACCCTTGGGCGGCTGGGAGGTCAAATGGACGGAAGCAGGCCCATGATTAAAGTAAGATGCGAAGAAGAGATCATGTCAGACGGCCGTGAAAGTTACCTCCGGGCACGACTCCGTCTTTCCGATGGCATCTACACAGCATCACTGACCGGACATCAGGGGTCGGGCAATTTGTTATCCCTGGTACAGGCAGATGCTTTACTAATCATTCCCGCTGGTGTAAAATGCGTGCCTGCTAGCTCAGAAGTAAACGCAATTTTATTATGAGGTTCAATGGATAAATGGATTCATCGCGTGTTGATCGCGCTATTGGTGGTGGGTTTGTCAGTCTCCATCTACATGACGATCTTTAAGATCACCGGCAACGAAGGCATGTGCCTTGGTTCAGGCGATTGCTCCACGGTGAACGCAAGCCGCTTTTCGGAAGTGAACGGAATTCCGGTAGCGGTTATTGGCATCGGTGGATATTTGGCGATCCTCGGCATTGTCCTGCTGGAGAACCGCAATTCCTTTTTAAAACAAAACGGCACATTGATGGTCTTTGGCCTTTCACTTGGCGGTTTTCTATTTACACTCTGGCTGGTGTATGTAGAACTCGTTCTGCTTAAAGCGATCTGTCCGTTTTGTGTTACATCACAGGTAGCAATGACTCTTATCTTCATTGTCGCCGTTATTCGCCTAATCCGAAATCCATAGGAGGATTTGAAATGCCCCGTATCAAGTGTCATTATGTTGATTGTGTCTTTCTCGATGAAGGATTGTGTTCCGCTGCAGCAGTGGAATTCGACCCGGATACCGGCTGCGTAACCTATTCCCCTGCCGATGGCGCCGCTACCAACGAAGACGACTGGGATGAGGAAGAGGAGACCGATGAATGGGAAGATGAAGAAGTGGATGACGAGGAAGACGACGAGTGGCTCGAAGAGGAAGATGAATTCTAACGCCTCACCCTCCGCTAAAAATTTAATCTAGCTAAAAGGCCTTCTTTATGCGAGAAGGCCTTTTGAGTCGTTTCAAAGTATTTCTTTCAATTTGACCTCCTTCAATACCAAGTATATAATTTAGAATACATCTTACTCCAAGGAGTCGGTTGTAAGTCTTTAGAAAATAAATTCCTGCTCAAGTCGCCGATTTGAGCGATATTTGTCTATTTATTTCGACCGGCTACTTAAAAATCTGCTATAAATTAATTTTTCTCCTGGCGGTGTTATGAATCCATACGAGAATCTTCCAGAAAAAGCTTTTTGGAAGCCATCTGTAGCAAACAAAAGCATATTCGACATCAGTGATTTATGGGATCCAAAATTCAATATTCAACCAAGCCAGAAAGTGGTCACATTTGGCTCATGCTTTGCGCAACATATTGGCCATGCATTGCAAGTCAGGGGGTTTACCTGGCTAAACACAGAACCCCCGCCACACGGTCTTAGTGAAAAAAATGCCAGATTATTAAACTACAATATTTTCTCCTCAAGAACAGGTAATATTTACACAACTTCACTATTAAAGCAATGGGTTCTATGGGCATTGGGAAAAAACAATATCCCCTGGGAAATTTGGAAAAAAGACTCTAGATACTTTGATCCTTTTAGACCACGCATAGAGCCAGAAGGTTTTGCCTCTGAAGAAGAATTAAGACTCTCACAAAAGCAGGCCATACAATCCTTCAGGAAAAGTATCGAACAGGCTGACTATTTTGTGTTCACCCTTGGGCTTACAGAAAGTTGGTTTAATATTGCGGGCCATGAGTATCCGATGTGCCCTGGCACAGCAGCAGGTGATTTCAATCCCGAGAAACATAAATTTAAGAATCAACAATTTCAGGAGATTCTGCAAAATTTACAAGATGCATTCCAAATGATGTCAGAAATAAATTCAGAAATAAAGTTTATCCTAACTGTTTCACCTGTACCTTTAACCGCTACAAATACAAATAACCATGTTGTAGTTGCGACCATGCAATCAAAATCAATCCTAAGAGCAGTAGCAGGCCAATTAGCCACAGACAATCCATTAATAGATTACTTTCCATCGTACGAGATCATTAACAGTCCGGCATTCAAGGGTGTGTTTTTCGACTCAAACCAAAGAAATGTGAGTTCATTTGGTGTGAATTATGTTATGGACATCTTTTTTAGATCCTTAGAAGGTAAGTTTGGCACCTTCAATCAGGTTCCTCTTCCTCAGCCTGAGAAAAAGCTATTCGCCGATGATGTATGTGAAGAAGAAATTCTGGAAGCATTTGGAAAAAAATGACAAATATTTGTATTTTAGGTAACAGTCATGTGGGCTCACTAAAAAGAGGATGGGATGCAATTTATAATGACTATCAGCAAATAAGAATTACCTTTTTCGCTCAGCGCTCAGATGGCATTGAAGGTTTGATTGTACATGATGGAAAGTTAATCCCGAACAATGAGGATCTCATGAATGCACTTGCATTCACATCTGGCGGAAAAACAGATATCCTTCCAGATGACTATGATGTATTTATAATTTATGGCGTTGGGGCCCACGTAAACTTTGACATACACTCACAATTTTATTCCAGAACCGTTATTGAAAGCACCATTAAGGATCTTGTTGTCGATACTTTATCATTTAAATTATTGCAACGATTGAGGAAAATAACCTCTAAACCCATATACATAGGTCATATGCCTTTACTAGCAGCAACACAAGTGCAACTTGAGGCATCACCAAATGATTACTTAGCCAGAGTGGAATTAATCAATGAAATAATTTATCGTCCATTTCATGCAGAAATGGTAAAACAGCCTGTATTCACTATTGTTAATGGAAATAACACTCATCCCAAATTCTCAAAAGATTCCAAAAGGTTGGCTATTGGCGACCAATATGACGATCAACATCACCCGGATGAAGATATTGATCATATGAACGACCAATTCGGTGAAATTTGGCTCAAAGAGTACTTCGAAAATTACCTGAGAATCTAATGAACTCATCATCTTATTTGAGCAATATTTTTTTTATATTCCTCATTTCGTGTTCATCAACGGCTAGGGTGCTTACATCCACATCGACCACAATACCCTCAGCGGAAGCCCATTTCAAATATATAAATATATCAACAGAAGATGAAGCAATCTACCAAAAAGCGCTGACAGATATCCAATCCAACCGTCAGGGCAGTGTTCAGGTCACAGTACAGGATGAAAACGGAAATCCACTGGCTGGGTATCAGGTCAAATATCGCCAGATCAACAGTGATTTTCTGTTTGGTGCGTCTGCTGATATTCTTTATGCCCAAACATTGAAACAAGCTGGAATCAACATCTTAGATGTGCCTATGTCCTGGAACATGCTCCAGCCGGAGGATAAGGTTTTCGACCTTGAATCTGTAAATTCCCGGTTGGGCATCGACCAACTTAAAGCCGAAGGTTGGATGCTTCGCGCCAACAATCTTTACTCACAACATGATGCAGAACTCCCCATCTTTTTCAAAAATATTACCCATGCAGAGTTCCTCGGAAAATTATATATATCAGAAGCCACTGTTGCAAAAAGGTTTGCGCCATCCATAGATTACTGGGAGGCAATCAAAGACCCCAATCATGAAACGCACAACCCATTAAACAAGTTACCAAACGAGTATTTTGAAGCCATGTCTACTTCAGTGTACGCCATTCGCGACGCTGACCCGGATGCGATCACCGAGATCACCTACAGCAATCCGTGTAACGAATTGGATGACCAAGGTCGCCTACAATCACTTCAACTCCTGTTGGACAATAACGTGGATTTTGATATTCTCAATCTACAGTTCCTGTATAACCCGGCAGTTGAAAATGGACAAGCCTCCACCTTTACTTTTTCCCAGATGAGCGCATGTTATGACGCATTTCAAACCATGCTGCTCCCCTACGGAAAAAAGATCACCCTCGAATTTTCAGCCCCATCCACAACATCGACTAGCCAAACTGGATACTGGAATGTGCCCTGGTCTGAGGATACACAAGCTCAATATCTGGTTACCGCTTATTCAATATTTTTCTCAAAACCTTCCCTACAGGGGTTGACCTGGGGGGGTGTTTCCATCCCAGAAAGCGGTTTACTTAATAAAGATGGGACCCTGAAAAAATCCTACCAGGCTTTACAAGAATTACTTGGAAGTTGGCGAACTTCTGGAGAGGCATTAACCAATGCCAGTGGTACGGTCAATATTCAGGGCTTTGGCGGCGATTATGAAATTGAGGTTATCAACCCGGTAAATAACACAAGCATGATCGCCCAAATTCATATCAAAGAGCAGGTTTCTGTCAGCGAAACCATTGTTGGACCCTGACATCGTCATTATGGAACTCAGCATAACAATAAGGACTTTATTCGGATTAATTCATTGAACACAGACCTGGAAATCCTTACCCTGTTACAAGCCTTCCAAGATGGATACACCCGCCGTGATCGGGCGTTATTGGATTCTTTCATGGAGCTATTTACGCCCAATGCCGAAGTGATCGGGACAAATGGCATTCGGCCAAATGAAGGTGAATGGTATATCAGCCGTGAGACTGCAAGAGAACTGGTAAGAGGAGATTGGGAATCCTGGGGCGATCTGCGCTTGGATTTGGATTCTGTTTCGATCCACACCCAAGGTGACGTCGGTTGGCTTGCAGTTCCTGCCACAGTAACAAAAACCATAGGAAATGAAAATTACGAATCCTTCCTGAAATTCATCCGTGAATTTCTGGATTCTTCGTCATTGCCTGCCGAGGAAAAATTACATTACATCCTGCGCGGCGGCACAAATACAGTCTACGAGTTACGGCGTGGCGAAAGGTTTGTTTGGGCACTGAGGTTGACAGCCGTTGTGGTGAAGGAAGAAAACCGTTGGAAGTTTGCCCAAATACATTTCTCCTTCCCCACCATTTATTTCCCCGATGTCCGTATCTTTCCCAAAACAGCTCAGTGAGCAAACTGATACAACAACACCCCGGTTGCAACAGATAAATTCAACGAACTGACCCGTCCTCTCATCGGCAGAGAAATGGTCACATCACAGGCTGCGGTTTGGTCATGGGTCAGGCCTTTTTGTTCATTCCCCAAAACCAGTGCCCAGGGAAGTTGCGGGACGAGGGTGTGATAATCTACATCGGCTTTGGCGCTTGTGCCGATCAATTGACAATCATTCTTCCGCGCCCAGATGATGAACTCATCGAAGGAGGATTGCACAACCGGCTTCCAAAACAGGGTTCCCATACTCGCACGAATAACGGAAGGATGCAGTAATTCCACGCCGCCTTCGAGCAGAAAGAGAACGTCCACACCCACGGCATCCATGGTGCGTAAAATGGTGCCAACATTGCCCGGGTCTTGCGGTGAGACAAGTGCAACGGCGCGGGTCACAGATTTCAAATCGTCATAGGCATATTGCTTCTGCTTCACCACGGCTAAAATACCCTGCGGGTTTTCCTTATCGGCGAGGGATTCGATCACCGAAGCAGAGACAGGTTGAAGTCGAAGATCGAGGCGGGCGGCGCGGGCCAGCAGATCCTTTGCAAATGCGCTGGTTAACAGGTCAGGTGAATAGACGATGGCTTCCACATCCCAACCTGCTTCAAGCACCTCGCCCACATGATGGATGCCTTCAACGAGAAATGTACCGGTTTCAGCTCGTGCTTTTTTTTGCCGTAAGGCGCGCACATTTTTGATGAAGGGGTTGGAAGTGCTGGTGAGAAGTTCCATGAGCGCGATTGTATCCGAAAATCCTGTAGTATGATTCAAAAAAGGAGAAGCCATGGCTACAATTACAGGTGAGTCGTTTGCTAAAAGTTACTGGAAATACGCCCTTGGGTTGGCGGTCTTCACCATTTTTTATAATATCCTCGAAGGGCTGGTATCGATTTCCTTTGGTGTGAACGACGAGTCGCTAGCCCTATTCGGTTTCGGCGTGGACTCGTTCATTGAGGTTATGTCTGGTATCGGGATATTGGTTATGGTCAATCGTATACGCCAAAATCCGAACACCTCACGCACATCATTCGAGATGACTGCGCTACGGGTCACTGGGACATCGTTCTATATTTTAGCGGCAGGGTTGGGTGTTACTGCGGTCTATAATCTCATCATGGGTCACAAACCGGAAACCACCCTGGCCGGGCTGGTCATTTCGCTTATTTCGATTGCCGTCATGTGGGTGTTGGTATCCGGTAAAAGAAAAGTAGGGCGGGCACTGAATTCCATGCCCATTCTTGCCGACGCAAATTGCACGATGGTCTGTATTTACATGTCGGTGGTTCTTTTGGCTGCCAGCCTAGTTTATCAATTCACCGGCTTCGGTTTTGTGGACAGCCTTGGCGCGGCAGGTTTGATTTATTTTTCGGTCAATGAAGGGCGCGAGGCGTTCGATAAGGCAAAAGGGTTGGAGTGTGAATGTGGAGATGAAGAATGCAAAGATGATTAATCGCCAAGGCGTCATAATTCCCTGCAGTTTATAATGGCTTGATATGAAATCTCTCCAATGGCTGATACTGGCGCTCTGTCTTTCGGCATGTCAGGCTCAAACAACCCGAACCATTACCATTCTGGATGAGGGAAAGGTCGTCCCGGTTTCAACGAGCGCGCAGATACCATCCTCCATTCTCGCCGAAGCAGGGATTGCCGCCCAGCCCACAGACCGGATATTGGTCAACGGCATTCCTTATGCCCTGAGTGACAAGATCACAGACAACGGTCACATTCAATTACAGTTGCTCCATGCAGTAAACATTATCCTCATTTCACCGCAGGGTGAGCAAAAGATACAGACTTCTGCCTTCACCGTTGGGGATGTATTGAAGGAAGCAGGAATCAAAATTGGCATCCATGACAGGGTAACCCCGCCTCCTTCCACGCCGGTCACTGAGTCATTGACCATTGAGTTTTCTCCTGCTCGTGAGTTGATCATCACCAGCGGCGGCATGAGCCTGACGATTCACTCTGCCGCAAAGACAATTGGCGAAGCCTTGGCCGAGGCGGGGATTCCGCTTCAGGGTTTGGATGCCAGCTTTCCGGCGGAGAATGAGGCGCTCCCAGCCGATGGGCAGATTCGAGTCGTGCGAGTCAGTGAATCCATCAGCGTGGAGATCCAATCCATTCCTTTTTCCACTGAAGAAGCCGAGTCTGCGGACGTTGCTTTTGGTCAGCAGGAAATTTTGCAAAACGGAGTCAACGGCCTGGCGATGACTCGCACCCGCATCCGTTACGAAGATGGCGTTGAAGTGAGCCGCATGGACGAAGGCCGGACGGTTTTGAAAGACCCCATCACCCAGCAAGTGTTGAGCGGGACGAAGATCGTGCTCTCGCCAGTCGGCGGGAATGCGCCATATCAATATTGGTATGCGACACAAATGTACGCCTCCTGGTATTCGCCATGCAACTCAGGCACGGGCGGGTGTTCCTATGGCACCGCCAGCGGAGCTCGGGCAGGTTATGGCGTTGTGGCGGTCGACTATTCGATCTATTCATATCTGGCTGGAATGAAGGTGTACATCCCCGGTTATGGTCTTGCCACCATCGGTGACACTGGCGGCGGGCCGATCGTAGAGACCAATTACGGCGTTCCGCGCACACAATGGATCGACCTCGGTTATGATGACAACACCATTGGCGGCCTTTCAGGCTGGGTGACGGTATACTTCCTTGCGCCCGCCCCGACGGAAATTCCGTACTTTTTTCAATAATGCAAAAGGAATCTGCAAGTTTTACTTGCAGAAATTAAAATCAAAACCTTCCAGAAGCAGAGCTTCTCAATTCCACAAGACATCCATGACTCGTACTGAAAAAACCATCATCACCATTCTCTCCATCATTGCCATTGCCCTTGTGGTTTCGTTGGGCATCTATGCATACAACACGTATCGCGGAGTTGCAACCCGTCCCCTTGGTCCGCGCCTGCCAGAACAGGAACTGCCCGCCACATGGACACCTCAGCCAGGCAGCCTTTCACAGACCGCCACGCTTGCACCAGCCGCGGCCTTACCCACCCGAACACCTGGTCCGCGTTGTGGCGGCCCAGCCTTGATGAATGTGCTTGTCGTCGGTGCTGATACACGGGGCGATAATTATCTCTACGGCCTGGGCGATGCCATTCGCCTTGTGCGCGTGGATTTTGTTACCCCCAAGGTCAGCGTACTTGAATTTCCGCGCGATCTGTGGGTGGAAATTCCACATATCGCAGACAACCTCGATGGACAGGACCATGAAAAGTTAAATCAAGCATTCCTGTATGGTCAACCAGGTTTCAAATATTGGGATGACTCCACCGAAGGTTCCGGGTTGCTGGCATTAACCCTCAATAAAAATTTTGGCGTGCGCGTTGATCATTACATCACTGTCAACATGCAGACCTTCGTTCACATCGTCAATGCAGTTGGCGGGATCGATGTGAAGATTCCCAATGAAACCGTTGCCCGTACCGCAAATCTATCGGTTGGCACACATCATCTCGATGGCGGCGACGCCCTCAAGCTCGTGCGCAACCGTCAAGGCGGAAGTTTCGAACGCGGCGACAATCAAAACCTTGTGTTGTGTGCCCTGCGCAAAAAACTCACCAGCCCGCAGATCGTCACCCAGATCCCCGCCCTGATCGAAACCTTTCAAGATAACATTCGCACCGATTTCACACCCGAAGAACTCGGTCAACTCGCCTGCCTTGGTACACAAATGCCGCCGGAAAATATTGCGCTCACCAGCTTCCCGGCAGAGCTTTTCAAACAGACGCGCATCTACGATCCCGTCTTCGAGAAAAAGATCGCCGCCCTCGAAGCCGACTTCACCATCCTGCGTGATTTCGTCACACGCTTCCAGGCTGGCACCTGGCCTGCAACCAACGCCTCTTCCACCCCTGAGGCTGATACTGAAGATACGCCTATTTCCTGCGAATGAAAACCTCCTCCATTCCCCCACTTAATGCAGCTGCCGTCCTCAAACGCTATGGCTTGCGTGCTGATAAAAGCCTCGGCCAAAATTTTTTGCAGGATCCCTTCGCCCTTGAAAAAATAGCCAATGCCGCCGAAATTCAAGAGGATGACTGTGTCCTCGAAATTGGCCCCGGCCTGGGCAGTCTTACCCGTTATTTAGCCGTCTCTGCCCGACACGTAACAGCGGTCGAACTGGACCCAGACCTGCTCGGTCCACTCAAAGCGATTCTTACGCCGCATCCGAACGTGCGCATCGTCCACGGAGACATCCTCGACCTCTCCATTGCTGACCTGGTGGACCGACCAGATTACATCGTCGCCGCCAACATTCCCTACAACATCACCTCCGCCATCATCCGTCATTTACTTGAAAGCCAGCCCAAACCGCGCCGCATTGTGCTTACCATCCAAAAGGAAGTCGCGGAACGCATCTGCGCCAAGCCCGGCGATTTGAGTCTGCTGGCCTTGAGCGTGCAAGTCTACGGCCAGCCTAGCATTGCCGCCAAGATTCCCGCTGGAGCCTTTCACCCCGTCCCCAATGTCGACTCCGCCATCCTGCGCATCGACATCTACCCGGAACCGCTGATTCCAGCCGAAACGCTCGATACCTTCTTCAAACTCATCAAAGCCGGTTTCAGCCAAAAAAGAAAAACCCTGCGTAACTCACTCTCCTCCGGCCTGCATATCAAACCACAGGACACGGAAATCCTACTCTCATCTGCTGAGATCGACCCCATGCGCCGGGCGGAGACATTATCCATTGAAGAATGGAAAACTTTATGTAGGGGATATAAAAATAGTACCAATAGCATGACCGGCTCTCCTTGAAGATTCCACAACTTATGTCATAATAGCTTCAGAAAAGGAGAGAGTTATCATGTATCGTAAAAGTTCAGTTTTATTATTGTCCGTACTCCTGATCGTCACTCTGGCTGCCTGCAACCTGCCTAGCGGAGCTCCCCCTGCCACAGAAGATACCGCTATCAATGACCTTGCGTTGACCATTACCGCGCAGGCCGCACTGCTTCAACCCGGGTCATCCGATGCCCAACCTACAGAGGAACAACAGCCGCCTGCCGAGCAATTCACAGCCACACCAGAATTGCCTGCCGGGCCACAGGATACAGCCACACCTTCCGTCCCTCAGGTGAGTGTCAGCACCAATACGAACTGCCGCACCGGCCCAGGCACACAGTATGATTTGATCGATGCCCTCACTGTTGGCCAAACGGCTGAAGTGGTAGGAAAGAATTCGGTTACCAGTTATTGGATCATCAAACGCCCAAGCGGCTCCGGTAACTGCTGGCTTTGGGGTGAATATGCCACCGTGGTTGGCAACACCGCCAATCTGCCGGAATATCCCATTCCGGCTACACCTACGCCCAAGGCAACCAATACCCCCACCATTACCCCCACATTCACATCGACACCCACACCGTCCATCCCGGCTCCAGTGAACAACCCGGTGGTTGCAAAAGTCTGCATCCCGCTCGTTGCGCCCAATTTCCAATATACAGGCACCGTTACATGGGAGGATCAATCCAACAATGAGACCGGTTTCAACATCTATCTGAATGGCGGCCTCATCGGCAGTGTTGGAGCAAACGTCACAAATTTTGCGATCCCGCCACTTCCCTTCCCACAGGGCACCCCAGTCACCATGGGTGTGGAAGCCTTCAATGGCGCAGGCAAGGCAGCCATCAAGACTGTTGCCTTTAGCTGTCCATAAACGATCTCAATTCATTGCTCAAAAGACTCGTGGATGAAAATCTGCGGGTCTTTTTTGTTTTGGCTTGATTCAACATCCCGAAGTGAATCCACACTGTCAGCGGGGAAAGGCTTGAGTGACAGAAGCAGGCTCAGGTTCGGTTGGAGGCGACAAAAAGCCCCGCAAAAAATTCGCGGGGCATAATCTGAAATCGTCAATCAAAAATCGACAATCGATCTAGGTTCCCTCTTCCCAGGAGTTGAGGTAGTGGAGCTGTTCGTCGGTGAGCACGTCGATCTTGACGCCCATCGCGTCGAGCTTGAGGCGGGCGATCTCGTTATCGATCTCGGTCGGAACGGAGTAGACCTTCTTCTCAAGTTTGTCGGCATTCTTTGCCATGTATTCGGCGGAGAGGGCTTGGTTGGCGAAGGACATGTCCATGACAGAGGCGGGGTGGCCTTCGGCAGAAGCGAGGTTGATAAGGCGGCCTTCGCCGAGGATGTTGATTTTGCGACCATCTTTGGTGGTGTATTGGTCGACAAACGGGCGAACAAGGTTGGGCTTGCCAACGCTCATCGCTTCGAGGGCGGGGATGTTGATCTCAACGTTGAAGTGACCGGAGTTGGCAACCAACGCGCCGTCTTTCATCACTTCGAAGTCATGACCATCGATCACGTTCAAATCGCCGGTGACGGTGCAGAAGATGTCGCCGATCTTGGCAGCATCGCTCATCGGCATGACCTGGAAACCGTCCATAACCGCTTCGAGCGCCTTCATCGGGTCGACTTCGGTGACGATGACATGCGCGCCCATGCCGCGTGCGCGGGAGGCGAGACCACGTCCGCACCAGCCGTAGCCAGCCACGACAAAGGACTTGCCAGCCAACAGGACGTTGGTCGCGCGGACGATACCGTCGATAGTGGATTGACCGGTTCCGTAACGGTTATCGAACATGTGCTTGGTAAGCGCGTCGTTCACGGCGATGACCGGGAATTTGAGAACCTTGTCAGCTTCCATCGCCTTCAAGCGGATGACGCCTGTGGTGGTCTCTTCGGTGCCGCCGATGACGTTCTTAAGCATCTGTTTGCGTTCTTCTTCGCTCAATCCCTTCGCCCATTCTGCGAGGGAAGGCTCGAGTTTCTCGAAGCGTCCCATTTCGATGAAGAAGAGGGAGGAAACGAGGTCAGCGCCATCATCCTGGGTCATGTGGGGTTTGTGTTCGAGGGCGGCGCGAATATGTTTGAAGTAGGTGACCTTGTCTTCACCTTTGATGGCGAACACGGGGATTTCATAGTTGTTGACCAATGCAGCAGCCACATCATCCTGTGTGGAAAGCGGGTTGGAAGCGGTCAGCACGATGTCTGCGCCGCCTTCGTGCAGGGTGCGCATCAAGTTGGCGGTTTCAGTGGTGACGTGCAAACAGCAGGAAAGGCGCATTCCTTTGAGGGGCTTTTCCTTGCTGAAGCGTTCGCGAATGGAACGCAGAACGGGCATTTCGCGTTCCGCCCACTCAATGCGACGGCGTCCGCCTTCTGCCTGGTTGATGTCCTTGATATCGTAATTGCTCATGTAGTGCTCCTTCTAATTTGGTAATTTATGACTGATAATTGGAGATTGGTAATTACTATTTACCAAAAACCAATTACTTTAATAAAACATCCAAACGTCCGCCATCATCGAAATGCTTGCGGAAACGCTGGACAAATTCTTCACGGGTGTAAGAATGATTCTGGGTGCCGCGCTGTTCGAGGCAATAGACCGCAGAAAGCGAACCGATCTCGCCACACAACTTCCAATCGAAGCCATGCGAATAGCCTGCAAGGAAACCACCACGGAAGGCGTCACCCACTCCGGTGGGATCAACGACTTCATCTTCGGGCACGGTGGGAATGTGGACGGAAGTGCCGTCGGAGTACAGGTCTGCGCCGTCTTTACCGCGGGTGATGACCAACACTTTGACATGGTCGAGGATCTGGTCAAGGCTCCAGCCGGTCTTTTTGGAGATCAGGCCAAATTCGTAATCATTACAGAAGAGGAAGTAAGCGCCTTCCATGTCGCGTGCAAGTTCCTTGCCTTCAAGCCGCAGTACTTGCTGGCTGGGATCATACAAATAGGGAATACCCAGATCACGGCATTCGGCAGGGAATTTCATCATCGCATC
>DAOQPR010000003.1:0-4056 GCA_035333265.1 Anaerolineales bacterium | reverse complement strand
GAGCCAGTTAAGAGAATATCCATTGTGCAACTCGCAGAAAAACGCGCACCCTTGCGAGTGCGCTGGATTAAACAACAACCGCGAGTTTATCACGGCCTTCCGTGATTGTCCAGAAATATCCACTTGCATTTCAAAAAGGAGCGGCAGGTCATAACCTGCTTCTCCTTTTTGAGGAATTCATCTATTGTTTTATTTCCGTCCAAAGCTCATCGTACAAAAGCAGGGCCTCACCCAGGTCTTTCACCTCATGGCCCTTTGCAAACTCCTCTGCGGGTGTATTGGTGATGGGCGAGGAAATATAAGCTTCATACACTTCGGGCTGATTATCTTTTGCATAGTCCAGGGCGGCCTTGTTGGGGTTGGTGTATGGGTAATCTATCAGGGTTAGCCAATTAACATCGCCTTGCAGCAGATAGTTAAACCAGGCATAAGCCGCATCTGTGTGGGCTGCGGTATTGGAAATCGCCATGCCGTCGTAGAAAATGATCGAGCCTTCCTCAGGAAAGACATATTTGAATTCAGGCGCTTCTGTGGCGGTTAGGAAGGCTTCGCCGTTCCAAACGATGCCCAAATCGACATCACCAGCCACAAGCGGAGTCTTGGGGCTGTCACTATCGAAAACGCGAATATTCGGCATCAATTCGATCAGCTTTTGTTTGGCTTCCTCAAGGTGTGCCGGGTCGGTGTCATTTACATCATACCCAAGGGTTAGAAGGGCGGCGCCGATAATGACGCGATTATCATCCACCGCTACAATGCGTCCTTCATACTCCGGGTTCCATAAATCAGCCCAGGAGGTTGGTGGAGTCGTCACCGTCTCACTATTGTAAACAATGGCCTGAGTCCCCATTTGATAAGGCACGACGTACTTGAGCGCATCACCGTAAGCAGCCGTCAACCCAGTATCAAGATTCGCCGCATTCGGAAGTTTGGCAGGGTCAAGTTCCTGTAACAATCCTTCACGCATCAACACACCGATCATGTAATCACTCGGGTGAATCACGTCATACGGATTAACATCCTCACCCAACGAAACTTTTGAATACAATTCTTCGTTGGAAGAGAAATAATCGACATTCACCTCGATGCCATATACCAAACCAAAGCAATCAAAGATGTCGGCTGGAACATATTCCGTCCAGGTAAAGATGTTGATGGTCTTACTTTCAAACGCAATCCGCGGACTGGGCTCCGGGCAGACAAACCCGCTGGATGTAACGGCCTGATCCGAATCCGGCTGGCCTCCACTTGCACAAGCTGTGACGGCAATCAACAGCACGCTCGCCAAAATCGACCGAGCCAAACGATGGATTTTGTGGTGTGTGTTCATTTTTCTCCTTATAAATTAATTTTAATAAACAAGGGTGGATTATAGTACATCCAACCCCTGTACACTATTTTTTAAGTTCATGAAAATTAAGATGAGCGTGAACTCATCCCCTGCTTGACGCTCTTTTCGTTTACCAGTATAAAAATGGAATGAAAATCCTGCGCCTCCTACTTGGATTTTGGCTTGCTCTGTCCATCGCGGCCTGCTCGGTCCTCCCGAACCTTCCCACCATCCCCCCCGGCTGGACGGTAACGCCCAGCATCACCATCTCTCCCGAGCCGACGTTCACTCCCACCATTACCCCCACGCCGCTCCCAACTGCACGAGTTGGTGTTGGGGATGCGGAGTTCTTCAATGGAGATTACGATGCAGCGCTCCTGCAATATCAGGTGGCGCTTCAGGATTCACCCGACCCTTTGATTCGCGCCGCGGCAAAATGGGGCGAAGCGCGGATTTATTATTATCAGGGCCGCTACAACGAAACCCTGACCGCGTTGAATGTTCTGATCACCGAATACCCGCAAACGCCTCAATTCCCTCTGGCATATTTCCTGCAAGGATTTGTCTATTACCAACTGGAGGATTATCCTTCCGCCGCCAATGCCTGGCAGATGTATCTCAACCTGCGGCCCGGCTATCTGGATGCCTTTGTGCAGGAATTACGCGGAGACGCACTCTACACTGCCAACAACTATACAGAAGCATTGAATGCATATACGGCAGCCATTCAAGCAGCCGCCCTCGGCGATGACATCAACCTTGATCTAAAAGTTGCCGGAACCCAAACCCAGCTTGGAAATTACGAAACCGCTCTGGCGTTATATGATGGAATCATTGGGCGCGCCTCGAGCGATTACACCAAGGCTCAGGCGTTGTACGAGGCTGGGTTGGTGAATCAGGCACAGGGCTTAAGTGCGGAGGCGAATGAACGCTTCAAATATGCCGTGGAGAATTATCCTCTTTCCTATTATTCCTATCTCAGCCTGGTGGCATTGATCGATGCCGGTGGAACGGTAAGTGAGCTGGACCGCGGGCTGGTGGATTATTTCGCGGGTCAATATGCGGTGGCTATTGCAGCATTTGACCGCTATCTTGCCAGCAACCCGCCGGAGAACGACGGCACGGCTTATTATTACCGTGCATTATCCAAAAATAATTTAAGCCAGTATGACGAAGCGCTGGTTGATTATGAAACATTCATTGGCACGTTCCCGGTCCATCCCAGTTGGGCAGATGCCTGGGGCGAGAAGGCTTTTATTGAATGGGCTCAAAAGGGAGATTACAGCAAAGCCGCGCAGACGCTGCTGGAATATGTGCGTGTTGCGCCAAACACCTCGATCTCTGCCGATTATTTGATGAGTGCCGCGCGCATTTATGAACGCGATGGGCAATATGACAAGGCGGTTGAGACCTGGTCTCGTGTGGTGAATGAATATCCGGGTTCACAGCAATCCTCCTATGCCTCTTTTTTAGCGGGCATTATGAGTTATCGTTCGGGGAATTTTCCGGCGGCTTTGGATTCGTTCCGGCGCAGCCTGGCCCTGTCCATTGACGAAGTGGATAAGGCCCGCGCTTTGTTATGGATCGGGAAATCTCAGCAAAAATTAGGCGATGCCAGCGGCGCGTTGGATGCCTTGCGTGAAGGACAAAACCTTGACCCGGGTGGTTACTACAGTGAACGCGCCCGCGATCTATTACAAGAGCGTGCTCCCTTTGTGCCGGTTTCTGCTTTGAATCCAAATATCAATCTGGTTCAGGAAAAGAGCGATGCCGAAGCCTGGATGCATCTCACATTTTCTCTCGGCCCCGAGGTGGACTTAAGCAACCTCGGCCCGCTCGCCTCGGACCCGCGCGTGATCCGCGGCAAGGAATATTGGGATGTGGGCTTTTACGAAGAAGCGCGGATTGAGTTTGAGAGCTTGCGCAGTGAATTGGAAACCAACCTGGATGCTGTGGGAAGTTACCGCCTGATGAATTATTTGCTTGACCTGGGGCTATACCGCTCGGCGATCTTTGCCGCACGGCAGGTGCTCACCATTGCCGGGTTGGATGAACACACAGAATCGATGATGGCTCCGGCTTATTTCAGCCACATTCGATATGGCCTTTATTATCCCGACCTGGTTACACCCATCGCCCAGCAAGACGGCTTCGATCCGCTGTTTATTTACAGCGTGATTCGGCAGGAAAGTTTATTCGAAGGCTTCGTCCATTCCAATGCGGGCGCGCGCGGGTTGATGCAGGTCATCCCTGATACTGGAGCGCAAATCGCTGCGGAGCTTGGCAAGCCTATTAACTATACAGATGAAGACCTGTATCGTCCTTACGTCAGCGTTTTATTCGGTGTTCATTATTTGGAAAAGAATCGCCGCTTATTAAGTGATGATCTGTACGCCACGCTGGCAGCCTACAATGGCGGACCTGGCAACGCCCTCGAATGGAAAGCCCTGGCAGGTGATGACCCCGATCTGTTTTTAGAAAGCGTGCGGTTTGAGGAAACACGAAATTACATTCGCAATATTTATGAGATCTATTTGATCTATAAAAGGCTGTATGGAGTAACGACATCGCCATAAAAAGACAGGGCGTCATTGATGTCATGTTGTTTTCATGACACCACGGCTTTCTTAAAGTCGAAACCGGGTCCGCTAATCCACGCGAATTTGCGCTAATAAAAACCAAGTTCGCGTGGATTAGCGTAGATTAGCGGATACAAAGATCACCCC
>DAOQPR010000002.1:0-29883 GCA_035333265.1 Anaerolineales bacterium | reverse complement strand
TTCTGTTGATATCCTGTCAGCAGAATGGAGTTGATGCTCGAATCTTGCCTACAGCTACAAAAATTGTGACGGTAATACCATCTTTAACGGATACTCCAAAACCAACTATAACTCCATCAGTTACACCTTTTCCGACATTGAGTGGGGTGCCACCTTATTTAGTTTTACAGCCAATTTATGATAACCCCACGATATATATTTATAACTATGATGGAAAAGGGAGAAAAGTTGTTGAGCTTCCCAAGGGTGGATGGTCTAGGAACTTTGGAGGACTAAACAAACTTATTTCCCCCGATGGTAATTGGCTTGTTTATTACCAAGGTACTGTGCAAGGTGGTGGGCATTCTGATAATTTACCAGTGTCATTAAATATTTTGAATCTTCAAAATGGAACCACTAAGAAAATTGTCGATGTTGTAACTGAAGGTTATCAGGCAAAACTGGATGACTTGGTAAACCAATTGAAAGAAACTGAGCCTGAATATTACGAACCGGTTGAAGGTATTGATTGGGTACCGGTGAGTATTGATGGAGATTTTCAGTGGACAATCTATACATATGCTTGGTCAACAGATAGTATGCGCCTAGCATTTGCCGGGCAAATTGATGGGGTTTCATCAGATGTTTACATTTACGACCTTGAATCTGAAACAGTAAAACGAGTAGAGGACACACTTCACAATGTTCAATGGATAACATGGTCGCCAGATGGGGAACACCTTGTTTTTACAGATTCCCATCCAGGAAATATATATACAGGATCTACCCTTTATTCTATTTCGGCAATTGATTTTAACAACCAAAAACCCAGACAGTTAATTAGTGGAACATGGTTGTTTATAGGGGATTGGTTATCTTCTACAAAAATCCTTGCTGCCCAAGGGACTGATACTGCTGGTTTGTTTGAATTGCAATCCATCGACATTACTACAGGACAAATTACATATTTGTGGGATGATGGTTTTAGCGATTTTAAGGTTGATTATGAAAAACAAACCATCATACTTAATGCCTCTGAATATGCCGACCCCGAAAATTTTGGTATATATGAGGTTTCTTTTAATGGGGAGAAGAGAAAAATGTTTGATGGTCTTTATTGGGTAAGTATTTTTCTCCGAGATGGTATCAAACATCGCTTCCTGATTACTGGAGCTGACCATGATGGTCAAATAAGTTTAAGCGGTAATGTTGTTGGAATTACTGAAGGTAATGATCCCACTTATTTTGGAAAGTTCGATTACCTGCATGTTAGTATTTCCCCAGACAAGTCATGGTTGTTAATGTATGATGATGAAAAGATATATCTGTATGACCGGAATGACGATCTAAAAAATACATTCTTGATACCTGACATATATAGTATTCTTTGGATGCCTGACTCATCTGGTTTAGTTTATTCAACAGGTTACAGTCTTTATTTTCTTGATATTAATAACGGTTCAATAACATTCATTGATCAGTGTTTGAAAGAGAAATGCAGTTTTCGCTTAAGTGATGATGATTCTATGTGGTTGCCTTAAGGCAGCTAGGAGCAACTATGGCAAATTTTCCGTTTCAACGCTTGCAGGCTGATCTGGCTGCACTCATTAATAAGACACCGGCGGGGCAACGGCTACCTTCAGAGCCGGAACTCTCAAAACAACTTGGCGTTTCACGTGCGACCTTGCGTGAGGCCATGCGTTCCTTTGAAGCCCAGGGGCTGATCCGCCGCAGGCAGGGTTCGGGTACGTTTGTGGTCGGCAGGATCCAGGCTTTGGATACCGGGCTGGAAATGCTCGAAAGTCTGGATACCATTGCCCGCCGAATGGGCCTGGAGGTCTCGGTCAGCGACCTGACGATTGAAAGCGTCCTGGCTGATGAAGAACTTGCCAAAGTATTGGATGTCACCCTGGGGGTGAAGTTAACCCGCGTGCGGCGCGTGATCCGTGCAGAGGGGCGGCCGGTCGCCTACCTTGTGGATACCCTGCCCGAGGAAATTCTTTCCGCCAAAGACCTGCCATCCGATTTTCACGGCTCGGTGCTGGACTTTTTGTTGAGTCGTGGTGACTCTTTGGTCTCTTCGCGGGCGAACGTCAGCGCCATTGGTGCCACAGCCGATGTTGCCAAACAACTGGAGATCCAGCGTGGAGATGTGTTACTGCACTTCTATGCCCAATTGTTCAACGCGGAAGGCAAGCCCGTGGATTATTCCCTCAGTTATTTTATCCCCGGTTATTTTCACTTCCATATCGTAAGAAGAGTGGGCAGTTCCTGAATTACCGGGTGTCAGGCTGGAACCTGATGTATTTGAATAACAATTCGGCAGGTGATCGGCCTGCCCTACAATTTGATTTTGATTAGGAGCAAACCATGACAGATAAAACAAAAGAGATCCAGAAGCGTGTGGAAGGTTCACGCGAGGATATCCTCGAATTTATGCGCGAGATCGTCGCCATTCCTTCAATGGACTCAAAGATCGGGGAAGTTGGTGAGCGCGTTCAAGCGGAGATGAAGAAGCTGGGCTTCGATGAAGTCCGCTTCGACAAAATGGGCAATACCATTGGCCGGATTGGCAATGGCAAGCGTGTCATGGTGTATGACTCGCACATTGATACAGTTGGCATCGGCGACCCTGCTTCCTGGCAGTGGGACCCGTTCAAAGGCAAGGTGGAGAACGGGATTCTATATGCGCGCGGCGCCTGCGACGAAAAGAATAGCACCCCCGGCATGATCTACGGCCTCGCCATTGCGCGTGACCTGGGCCTGCTCGATGGCTGGACGGTCTATTATTTTGGGAACATGGAAGAATGGTGTGACGGCATTGCTCCCAACACGTTTGTGGAAGTTGACCCGGGCATCAAACCGGATTTCGTTGTGATCGGTGAACCAACCAAAATGTTGGTCTACCGTGGGCACAAAGGCCGCCTTGAAATGAAAGTCACTGCCAAGGGCCGGTCGGCTCATGCGGCCAGCAATCATTTGGGCGATAACGCCATTTACAAATTATTGCCGGTCATTGCAGGCATCCGTGACCTGGAACCCAAGCTCGGCGACCATGAATTTCTTGGCCATGGCAAGATCACGGTCAGTGATATGCATGTCAAGACTCCGTCGATCAACGCCGTGCCGGATGAAGCCGTCATCTATATTGACCGACGCATGACCTTTGGCGAAACCAAGGAACAGGTCAAACAACAGGTGGAAGATCTGATTCCTGCCGAGTTCAAAGATACCGTCAAGCTTGAAGAGTTGTTCTATGATGAGCCCTCCTATACTGGCTTTGTCTTCCCGGTCGATAAGTACTTCCCGGCCTGGGCGTACGAAGAAAGCCATCCCTTGGTGCAGGCTGGGCAGGAGGCTCGCAACCTGATCGGTCTGCCGGAGGCGAAACCGGGCAAGTGGAATTTCTCCACAAATGGCATCTATTGGGCGGGTAAGGCAGGCATCCCCTCCATTGGGTTTGGCCCGGGTGATGAAGAAACAGCTCATACCGTCAATGACAGTGTTTCACTGGATGATGTGGTGAAGGCCGCTGAGTTTTACGCGGTTTTGCCTAGCTTGATCAAATGAAGACCCTGGAAATAAGGCGTCACTCCATCCGCTCCCAAGGCGGCAATCACCTGAATCAAAAAGGTGTATCCCTGGCGCGTCGGATCGGCCAGGGAATGGGGCCGTTCGATTATGTGGCGACATCCATGCTGCCGCGCGCATTTGAAACTGCCATTGCCATGGGGTTCGCGGTCGATGAACAAAATGAACTGTTGAACACCTATGGCGGCGCAGTCGAGCGGGAGGCGCCCTGGCCCATGCCTTTCTATCATTATTCCGAGGTTGTCAAACAGAATGGCGCAGCGGCAAATTATGCCTTCAGCCTCGTGGAATTTTATGCTGCCATGCTGGAGCGATTGCCCGAGTCGGGAGCGGCTTTGGTGATCAACCATGGCGGCGTCGTGGAGTTGGGTGTGGTGGCAGGTCTGCCGGAAGTGGATTTCGCCTCCTGGGGAGACTCTGTCGATTATTGTGAAGGCGCCCGTCTGGTATGGGATGGCGGTCGGTTCATACATGGTGAAGTATTGCGCGTCTCGAAAACAGGATGATGGCGTGCGCTCTTATAGCTCGAAACGATAAACAAATAAGGAGATAAAGATCATGCAAACTAATTTTCGCGGTCGCGACTTCATTGGCGACCTCGACTTCTCGAAGGAAGAAGTCGAAACTGTTTTAGATGTAGCCTGGGACCTGAAGCGCAAACGCGCTCTGGGCGAGTCTCATGCGCTGCTGCGCGATAAGACCCTGGCCATGTTGTTCTTCTTCACGTCTACTCGCACACGCGGTTCTTTTGAAGCCGGTATGGCGCAACTGGGCGGGCATGCTGCTTTCATTGATAGTGAAACCACCCAGATCTCACACGGTGATACTGCCAAGGAAATTGGCGAGATCTTTGGCCGCTATTTCGATGGCATTGCCATCCGCCAGTGCGACTGGAACTTTGGGAATCAATACATTAACGATGTAGCCAAAGCCAGCCGTGTGCCGATCCTCAACATGCAATGCGATGTCTATCATCCCTTCCAATGCCTGGCTGACTTGATGACCATTCAGGAGAAGAAAGGCCGTGACCTCAAAAAGAAGAAGGTTGTGGTTTCATGGGCATATGCCGCCTCCTATTCCAAGCCGATCTCTGTTCCACAATCCCTGATCCTTCAGATGACCCGCTTCGGCTGTGATGTGGTGTTGGCTCATCCACCCGAGTTTAAGCTCATGCCCGAGATCATGCAGCAGGCAAAGGACAATGCCAAGAAATACGGCGTTGGTTTCGATGTTACTGACAATATGGATGAGGCCTTCAAGGATGCCGATGTGGTCTACCCTAAGAGCTGGGGCCCCATGCTGACCACCACCGGTAAAGAGGAAGGTAAAGCGCTCATTGATAAATACAAGGATTGGATCACCGATGAACGCCGCATGAAGCTGACCAAGGATGATTCCATTTACATGCATTGTCTGCCCGCTGACCGTGGCCTCGAAGTAACAGATGGTGTGATCGATGGACCGCATTCTGTGGTGTATGACGAAGCCGAAAACCGCTTGCATGCACAAAAGGCAGTCATGGCGTTGACGATGAGTTAAACGGGCGCATAGCCTGATGGTCACAAGGTCAAATTGCTTAATGACAATTTGACCTTGTGACGAAGCAACTAACCAAGTACCAGACCAGGAGACTCCATGACCTATACCAAACTCGCAGTCGTTGCTGTTGGTGGGAATGCTTTGATCAAGGATGATAAGCATGTCACTGTTGAAGATCAGGAAGTGGCATTGCGGGAGACTGCTGTTCATATCACCGATATGATCGAGGCAGGTTGGAATGTTGCCATTGGGCACGGCAACGGGCCGCAGGTTGGTTTCATCCTGCGCCGTTCTGAGATCGCTGCCAAAGCCGAAGGAATGCATGAAGTTCCGCTGGATGTCTGCGGTGCCGATTCACAGGGTGCCATTGGATATGAATTCCAGCAGGCGCTCCGCAACGAATTTCTTAAACGCAAGATCAATCGCAAAGCAGTCACCCTTGTCACGCAGGTGCGTGTAGACAATGACGACCCGGCCTTTAAGAAACCAACCAAACCCATTGGATCCTTTATGAATGAAGCGGAAGCAAAACGCCGCGAGACAGAAATGGGCTGGTCGGTGGTGGAAGATGCCGGTCGCGGTTGGAGGCGGGTTGTTGCTTCGCCGCTTCCGAAAGAGATCATTGAATTCGATGCGGTAAAGACATTGATCGATTCCGGGCAGATCGTCATTACAGTGGGCGGCGGCGGCATCCCAGTCATCGCTCGCGAGGATGGTGAACTAGTTGGTACTGCGGCTGTGATCGATAAAGATTTTGCATCTTCATTGCTGGCCCAGGCGCTGAAAGCAGATCTGTTCCTGATTGCAACCGCCGTAGAGAAAGTGGCCATTAATTTCGGCAAGCCCGAACAAAAATGGCTTGATAAAATGACTGTCGCTGAAGCAAAAGCGTATCTTGAAGAAGGAATCCATTTTGCCAAAGGCTCGATGGCGCCCAAAATTCAAGCCGCTATTTGGTATTTGGAAAACGGCGGCAAAGAAGCCCTAATTACCAACCCTGAAAGTATTGGCCGTGCCTTAAGAGGCGAGACCGGAACTCATATTGTTCCCTAACCATATAGGCCGCGCCTGCGACGTGAATATCACGTCATTGAGTAACTTGTAAATTTGCGAATGAAAAAACTTACCGACCGATTGAATACACTCACATTTACGCCGCGTAGTACGGTCTGGTTCCTGTTGTTCATTGCCGCGCTGACCTATGTCTTATTTTTTTGGCAGCGCGGCTTTTATTGGGACGAATTTCCCTGGGCCTGGATCTATTATCGTCTTGGCCCAACCATGCTTACCAAAACCTTTACGACCAGCCGGCCGTTTTGGGGAATGTTGTATCAACTGACCTTACCGGTCATCGGCCCAAATCCATGGCTGTGGCAGTTGCTTGCCATCCTTTTGCGTTGGGTGACCGCGGTGTTACTGTGGAAGATCCTTCGTGCCCTTTATCCTGCACATCCCAAACCTGCCGTATGGGCGAGTTTGTTCTTTTTGGTTTTCCCTGGAATGGGACAACAGTTCATCGCGCTCATGTACAGCCACTTTTATATTGTGCTGTCCGCATTGCTGGGTTCCATTTACCTGGCCATACGTGCCATTCAGAATGAACAGCGGCGCTGGGTCTATTTCGGTATCTCGTATGTTCTCGCCGCGATCAATCTTCTGACAATGGAATATTTCTATTTCATTGGGTTCGCCTGTTTCTTTATCTTTTTCCAGCTCCTGCCGGGAAATTTCAAGGATCGTGCAAAGAAGGCATTCCTTTATTTTTTACCCTACCTCCTTTTGTTTTTAGGAATTACCGTCTGGCGCGCCTTTTTCTTTGAACATCAAAATGCCAGTTACCCCTATGTTTTGCTCGATAAATTACAGGAGAATCTCCTTACCGGAACTCTATATTTCCTATATCAGATTCTGCTGAGTTTCTGGCGCACTGTATTTGAAGCCTGGCTGATGCCGTTCCTCACCATAGGGATCACAGGCTTTGGCCCGCTCACACTGTCTTTGATGCTGGTTCTGTTATTCTCGAGCATTTTCCTCACCGGGATCTATCTCTTTGCATTCAAAGCAGATTCTGTGGATGACCGCGAATTTGCGAAACAAGCCGGTTGGATCGGCTTCGTCCTTTGGGGGCTATCTGGCGGCTCGGTCTGGTTGATCGGTATCGTGCCGCAGTTCAACTTTTCGCTGGATCGTTTCATGCTGCCGTTCATGTTGGGGGCAAGTATCATACTGGCCAGTTTGATCGCGTTGATAAAAAATGCCCGCGTGCAAATGATCCTGGTTGCATTGCTGATCGGCTTCGCAGGCAGTCGGCATTTTCGTCTGGAGGAAGTGTTTCGCAGCGATTGGTTAACCCAGCAGGAATTGTTTACACAAATGAGTGAAAGGATTCCAGGGTTGACCAAAGGAACCATTCTTCTTTCTAATGACATTCCCGTGACATATTACTCTGACAATTCATTGACCGGTCCGCTAAACTGGATATATAGTCCGCCCGGTGAGATGAATGTGATGTTGTATTTTGCCTCCATTCGGGTAGGGAAGACCCTACCCACTGTGGAACCGGGCCAGCCACATCAGTTGTATTACATTGGCCCGACGTTTTATGGCAATACTGAAAATATCCTGGTTGTAAACTTTGAACCCCCCGGCTGTTTTCGGGTGATCGACCCTGAAGTGGAGGGGAACAACCGATTGCTTCCACCGGCTGTGCGAGATGTGGCGCGGTATTCGAATCAGAGTGTGATCCTGTTCGAGAAACAGAATCAGTTACCGGGTCAGTTTTATGGAGGCGTCCCTTCCAATTGGTGTCATTATTTTGAACAGGCTGAACTGGCGCGTCAAAAAGAGGATTGGGAGCTTGTTACCCATTTGGGCGATGTCGCATTTTCCCTGGACGATTATCCTAACGACCCGCTTGAGTATTTTGTCTTTATCGAAGGTTATGCCCATGCAGGCGGTTGGCAAACAGCGGTAGAATTGTCTAAAGAATCTTATAAAATATCAAAGATTTTTGTTGGTCCGTTGTTATGCAGGTTGTGGGAACGTATTGAAAGAGAAACAGCACCAGACCCGGAGCAGGCTGCTGCCTTGGGTGTTGTGCGGGCAGAATTTGAATGTAAGCCTTAGTGGTTTATTACTTCCTTCACGATAGAGATTGGTTTGGTAAACTGGTGTAGTAAACTGAAAGGAGGTTCGCGTCATTATTTCTTCCTGTCAGTATCTATCAAAAACTATTTCAAAAGGAGAAGAAGTATGCGTACGTTTTTTGCTCGCCTCGCCGTGATGGCGTTGGTACTCATGTTCGTTCTTTCCGCATGTGGGGGCTCCCAGCCCGCCGCGACGGAAGAGGCTTCGACTGGTACTGAAGCCACCGAGGCCGCCTCATCTGAAGGCGGATTCCAGATCCCTGAGATCCAAGACGGCAAATTCAATGTGGCCATGGTCTTGATCGGACCGCACGATGACGGTGGTTGGTCACAGGCCCACTACGAAGGCCTGCTCTATGTCGAACAGAACGTTGAAAACGTTCATGTGGCCTACATCGAAAACGTGCCTGAAGGTGCAGATTCGGAACAGGTTTTCCGCAGCCTGGCCCGCAAGGGTTTTAACCTGATCTTCGGAACCTCTTTTGGTTTTGGTGATGCAATGGGCGCAGTGGCCGAGGAATTCCCGGATGTGATGTTCATTCACCTCACCGGTATCAATTCCAATGAGAAAAACTTTGGCAACCTGATGGGAGCCATGGAAGATATGAAGTACCTGGCTGGTATGATCGCCGGTGCGCGCGCCAAAGCCGATGGCAATCCCAAACTCGGTTACATGGCTACCTTCCCGATCCCTGAAGAGATTCGCCTTGGTAATGCCATTGCATTGGGCATGAAGAAGACCTGCCCAGAGTGTACGATGGATGTCCGCTGGATCAATACCTGGCATGACCCGATTGTTGAAAAGGAAGCGGCTGCTTCGCTCTTCGATGCTGGTGCCCAGGTGGTATTTACTGGCGCCGATACCCCAGCCAATGCCGATGTTGCCCAGGAAAAAGGCAAATGGGCTGTGACTTATGACTGGTACGGCTCCTGCAAAGTGGATGCTTGTCTCACCGCTCCGTACTGGGTTTGGGGTCCCGTTTATGCTGATATTGCCAAACAGGTGATCGCAGGTACCTACACACCCGGCTGGCAGTATTTTGATGCCGACACTGGTGCCCTTGGTCTCTTTGGCTTTATGGAAGGCCAGGAGATGCAGCCCGGTGTGAAGGATCTTGATCCTGAAGTTATTGCCATGGTACAGGACACACTGGCCAAGATGATGGCAGGTGAATTTGACCGCTTCGATGTTTTCACCGGCCCGATCATGGATAACAAGGGTAATGTGGTCCTTCCGGAAGGCCAGAGCCTGCAACAGGTTGATCTTGATGCCTTCCCTGAATTTGGTCTGCCTTGCTCCATCGATGTTTGTATGAAGTGGTGGGCCGACGGCATCACCGCGGAATTGCCCGAATAAGTTTGTTGATGTTAAGATGGGCTGGAGCCTTGCACGGGCTCCAGCCCATCTTCCAAAATCCATAGTGTTTGTTCTATCACAGGAGCAGCCAGTGGCACAGACGACCCTCTCCACACCAGACGCGCCGCTTGCCGTTGAAATGCGCGGCATTGTTAAAAAGTTTCCGGGCGTGTTGGCGAACGACCATGTTGATTTTGACTTGAAGACAGGCGAGATCCATGCCTTGTTGGGGGAGAATGGGGCTGGGAAAAGCACCCTGATGAATGTCCTGGCCGGGTTGTATCGGCAGGAAGCCGGAATTATTAAAGTTAAGGGCAAACCCGCGGAATTTCATTCACCCCGGGATGCCATCAAAGTTGGGATTGGCATGGTGCATCAGCATTTCATGCTGGTTCCGTCGCAAACGGTCACGGAGAATGTCTTATTAGGGCTTGATGACCCACGCTTTTTTATGCGTCTGCCTCAATACGATGAAAAGGTTGCGGCAGTGGGCGAGCGTTTCGGTTTGAAGGTGGATCCGCGTGCGAAGATATGGCAGTTGTCTGTTGGCGAGCAACAGCGTGTTGAATTATTGAAGATGCTTTACCGTGGAGCGGATGTGCTCATCATGGATGAACCGACTGCTGTGCTTGCTCCACAGGAGATCGATGGCTTGTTTGAAATTCTTCGCTCCATGATCGCACAGGGGAAATCGGTCATTTTCATCAGTCACAAACTGCAGGAAGTAACCGCAATTGCCGATCGTGTCAGCGTTTTAAGGCGTGGAGTATCAACAGCTTCCGGCGTTCCATCCAAGGGAATCACCCGTCAGGAGCTGGCTCGGTTAATGGTTGGGCGTGATGTGATGTTTATGCTCGATAAAAAGCCGGTTAAGCCAGGGGAGATTGTTCTTGATGTAAGTGATGTTCATGCGGATAATGACAAGGGGCTGCCCGCCTTGCGTGGATTATCCTTAAATGTCCACTCTGGAGAGATCGTTGGTGTGGCTGGTGTGGCCGGTAATGGGCAGTCGGAACTTTCACAGGTGATCACTGGTTTACGGAAGTGTAAAAAAGGCGAGGTCCGATTGGGAGGCGACCTGGTTAGTAATCGCAACGTCTTGTTTGGGATCCAGCATGGGATGGCGTATGTCCCTGAGGATCGCAATCATGTTGGTAGTGCCCCCAATTTGAGCGTAACAGATAACGTCATCATGAAGAATTATCGCAAACCGCCCATTTCATCGAAGGCTGGTTTGTTGGACATGAATGTTGCAGCAAAGATCGCCAACGACTTAAAACAGGCATATGAAATCATGGCACCCAATGTGACCACACCTGTACGCCTGCTTTCAGGTGGAAACCTGCAAAAAGTGATCCTTGCCCGTGAGATATCCGGGTTGCCGAGTTTCATGGTTGCTGTTCAGCCAACGCGCGGTTTGGATGTTGGCGCGATTGAAGGTGTCCATCGTCTTTTGTTGGTACAGCGTGAAGCGGGCTCTGCCGTGTTGTTGATATCAGAAGAACTGGAAGAACTATTATCGCTTAGTGATCGCATTTATGTGATCTATGAAGGCCGGATCATGGGTGAAGTCAAGGTTGAGGGTGGGGAGCCGGATGAAAAGATGATCGAGATGATCGGGTTGATGATGACGGGTACGCCGATGGAACAAATTACAAAAGAAGGAGTCGGCAATGGCTGAAGCTTCCTTGGAGCAAAAGAAAAAGGCTGGTTTTAAAATTCGGCTTGAACCCCGGCTGGAGGAGTCACCTGCCTGGTTCCCGGCCTTTGTTTCATTATTGGCGATCATCGTTGCGCTTATTTTAGGAGGTGTGGTGATCTTGCTGGTTGGCGGAGACCCAATTAAATCGTACCAGCATATTGCCAAGGCTTCGTTTGGCGATATTGGGGTTATCTCTGACACGATCGTGAAAGCCACTCCTATTTTGCTGACGGCTCTGGCTTGTTCTGTTGCATTTCGTATGAAGTTATGGAATATTGGCGCGGAAGGGCAGTTTATTATGGGAGCCTGGGGCGCGAGTGCTGTGGTGTTGACGCCGATCCTTGGTGAGAATACCCCGCGCTGGTTGTTCCTGTTGGTTATGGCTTTGGCAGGTATGTTGTTTGGCTCTCTGTGGGGATTAATTCCCGGTTACCTGAAGGCAAAATTCAATGTCAACGAGATCATCAGTACCTTGATGTTGAACTATATCGCTGTTGCCTGGGTCAATTTTTGGATATTTGGCGTTTGGTCCGAGGGTGGATTCCAAATGTCACCGAAATTTCCTGAAACAGCATGGCTACCCCGCCTGCTTGAATATGCCGAGACATTTCCCACATTCCGTGGGTTGACCACACATGCTGGTCTGCTGCTTGGAATTGTTGCGGCTTTTATTCTTTGGTTGATCATATATCGCAGTCGTTGGGGATATGAAATTCGCCTGATCGGGGATAATCCGCACGCGGCGAATTATGCCGGTATCAACATCGCTGGAAATGTGGTTGCGGTGATGATGCTTTCAGGAGCATTGGCAGGCCTGGGCGGGATGAGCGAAGTCGCCGGGGTTGTTCATCGTTTGCAGACATCTCCGCTTGCCGCCGGTTACGGCTTTACGGGCATTATTGTAGCCTGGCTTGCAAAATTGAATCCGCTGGCAATTATCATCGTTTCAATATTCTTTGGCGCTCTGATCCTTGCTGGACGTGAGATTCAACCATCGGGTATTCCAAAAATGATCCAGGGGATCATTTTGGTTTCATTGATCGCCAGCGATTTCTTGCTCCGCTATCGAATTCGCATCGTTCGCGGGGAGGAATAAAATTATGGATCCCATCATTATTCTTCAAGCTGGTGTTGCGACGGGAACGGTCTTGTTGTTTGCCACCATCGGCGAGATATTTACCGAGCGTTCTGGTGTTTTGAACCTGGGGGTGGAAGGTATGATGCTTATCGGCGCAATGACAGCGTTTAGCATTACGATTGCCACGGGAAACCCCTGGCTTGGTCTGCTTTGCGCCATGTTGGTCGCCGGACTTCTCAGTCAGATTCATGCTTTCATCACCATTACCTTGCAAGCCGATCAAGTTGTCAGCGGGCTGGCGCTCACATTTGTTGGAACAGGTATCAGTCTGGTGTTAGGCGAAGGTTTGAGCAAGGCTGGTACTGTGTCATTACTGCCGAATTTTTCGATACCGCTACTTTCCCAGATCCCGTTGTTAGGACCGATCCTGTTCACGAAACAAAGTATTTTGGTTTACATTGGCTATCTGTTCACGCCGCTGACCTGGTACTACATCAATCATACCCGCCCGGGGTTGAACCTGCGTTCGGTGGGTGAGTACCCCTCTGCGGCTGACTCGCTGGGTATTAATGTCTTCCGTCTGCGCTACTTTTATGTATTTGTTGGTGGAATGCTGGCGGGTCTGGCAGGTGCGACGATCAGTCTTGCCGTTGCGCCTGGCTGGTTTAGTGAATTAACGACGGCTGGACAGGGATGGATTGCCGTGGGGCTTGTGATTTTTGCGCAATGGGACCCCGTCCGTGCGATGTTGGGGTCGTATGCTTTTGGTGCGCTACGCCGCCTCATTCTCGATATTCAAGGGCCGACCATACTGTTTGGTTTTGCCAATCCTTTTTATTACAATCCGTACTGGGGCTTCTTCCTGCAAATGCTTCCCTATGCTTTTACGGTTATTGTGTTGGTCATTGGTTCGCGTGAGGCCATTCGTAAACGTTTGGGGGCACCAGCTGCATTAGGGAATCCTTATGTACGTGGAGAACGAGGCAAGTAGTTTGCGTTAGCGCATATCCGTTTGTTTATACATCCTGGCTGAATTGGATAAGCCAGGATGTATTATTTTTTGTCATCATGTGGGGATAAATGTCACTTGAACCAACCCTTTAGAAATTGTACAAAGACGTCAGACGACTGTCCTCCTACCAATGAACCTCATTCATTCACGAACGGTTTCCAATCAGGTAGACGAGATCCTCCTGGATCGCATCCGGGATGGGACGTATGCGCCAGGAAGTCGTATTCCCTCTGAAAGCGAATTATCAGACGAATTCGGTGTAAGCCGTGCCACCGTACGGACGGCTCTTGCCAAACTTGCCGCAAACGGCATGATTCTGCGCAAGCACGGCAACGGCACTTTTGTCAACGGGCGCATCCGGCAGGCGAGCGCCCAACCTGGGAATTTGTGGGACCTGGTGCAGTTGATCGAGGGTAATGGGTTTAAGGCGTCCATTCACCTCATCTCGATGGAAAGAAGACCCGCCAGCGAAAAAGAAATCTCGGTGCTTGCCCTAGAGCCCGGGGACGAGGTCATCCATTTCAAGCGTGTCTTTCATGCAGATGGGCGTCCTGTCATCTTTGCGGATAATGCGATACCGGTCGCTTTTCTGCGTGAACCCGTGGAGACCATTGATGGGGGACTCCATATTCGGGAAATTTTCAATAACTATTTTCATCAAAAGATCGTTTTTGCAATCACTGACATCCGCGCTGTTTCGATTGTTGAGGAAATTCGGGCCATTTTGGGCGGCGAAGTGGGCAGGGCGATGTTGCAGTTGGATGTGACTTTTTATGGGATGAACGACCTGCCGCTTGCCTACGGCGTGAATTATTTTGACGATTCCGCTTTACGTTTGAGCCTGGTGCAAGCGTGGAGTTGATCTTTATCGGACGGATCTGTATCCAAATTTTTGGCGCCTGAGAGGAATTGCCCCGATGCGACAACGACTTGAAACCCTTTTCGACGCATTGCTGCCCGTGCTTGCGACCCTGGCCGCGCTTGCGGTTGGGGCATTGATGCTGCTGATCCTGAAAGTCAACCCAATCACTGCCTATGCCGCCTTATGGGATGGCGCGTTTGGGAGCGCCAATTCCTTTGCTGAAACTCTTGTTAAGGCCACGCCTTTGCTTTTGGTTGCTTTGGGCATTTGTATCTCTTTTCGCGGCGATGTCATCAATATCGGCGGTGAAGGGCAGATGATTATTGGTGCAGTGTTGGCAACCTGGATCGGGTTGATGTTTACGGGCGCGCCTGGTTGGCTGGTCATTACACTGGCATTATTCGCGGGATTTTTGGGCGGGGCGATCTGGGGTGGAATCCCCGGCGCACTCAAGGCGTATTTCAACGTCAATGAGATTCTGAGTACGGTGATGATGAATGCCATTGCGGTGCAGTTGATGAACTTCCTTCTGCGCGGCCCGATGATTGATCCTTCACAGGCGGAACTGGCTTCCAAAATTCCGCAAACGGCGCGGCTCATCGATGAATTTCACCTTGCGCGACTGGCTCCGACTCGTTTGCATTTAGGGGCGTTGATCGCGGTCATCCTCGCCATTCTAGTATATGTTCTTTTGTGGCGCACGACGTTGGGGTATCGCATCCGTGCGGTGGGGCAGAGTCCCTTTGCTTCGCGGTATGCGGGCGTCAAAGTGCAGCGGTACATGGTGCTTGCTTTGCTCTTGAGTGGCGCCTTCGCTGGTCTGGCTGGAGCTGTACAGGTTTATGGTGTGAACTATCGAATGATCACAGACGGCTCATCTTCTGGCTTTACAGGTTCGGCAGGGTTCAACGGGATCGTGGCGGCACTATTCGGGCAATTGCATCCGTTATGGTCGATTCCGGCTTCGATCTTGTTCGGCGCTTTGCTGGTGGGGGCAAACAAGATGCAGCGTGTTGTACAGGTTCCCTCTGCACTGATCACCGTCATGAATGGTCTTGTTGTTGTGTTTGTCGTCAGCAGTGAGATTTGGAGGCGGCGCAGGCAAAGGCGCAGGCTGGCAGCAGCTCCAGAGGTGGAGCCACCGTCGAGACAGGATCAGCCCGAGGTCCGGAAGGAGGCGAAGCAATGATTTCCGAACTCTTATCCACTACGGTTCTCATCGGCATTCTTGCATCGGGCATTCGCCTCGCCACTCCGTATTTATACGCCGCCATCGGTGAGACGTTTAGCCAGAAGAGTGGAGTATTGAATTTGGGGGTTGAGGGACAGATGTTGCTTGGTTGTTTCGCTGCATTTTATGTGGCTTTCAACACTGGAAACCTGTGGCTTGGTTTACTTGCGGCGATCATTGTCGGTGCGGTGATGGGGCTTGCGATGGCATACGTCACGGTCAATCTGCATGCCCAGCAGGGCATCAGCGGGATCGGTTTTTATCTGTTCGGCCTGGGAATGAGTGAGTTGCTATTCCAAACGTTGATGGGGACAGTTGAGACGGTGACGGGTTTCCCTAAAGTGTATATTCCCGGTTTGAGCGAGATCCCCGGAATCGGTGAGATATTTTTCAATCAGAATATTCTGGTGTATGGCGCCTTCCTGCTCGTGCCGATTGCCACATTTGTTTTGAACAAGACCACACTGGGTTTGAAGATCCGCGCGGTGGGTGAGAATCCCGACGCAGCAGACTCGCTTGGCGTGAATGTGGCGCGCATCCGTTACTTTACGATCGTTCTTGGCGGTATTCTTTCAGGGATCGCCGGTGCCTCATTGTCGATCGCATTGTTGAATGTTTTCCAGCAGAATATGACCAGCGGGCTTGGTTTTATTGCAGTGGCGCTGGTTTATTTCGGAGGCTGGAAACCGGCTGGCGTTTTGTGGGGAGCGTTGTTGTTCAGTATGGTGAACTCGTTGCAGTTATGGATTCAGGTATTGGGCATTCCGATCCCGTCTGATATTGCGGTGATGATGCCTTATGTGTTGACCATCCTGGTGTTGGTGGCTAGTGTATCCAGGGTGCGGTCGCCATCCGCTTTGTCTAAACCCTTTGAGCGGGAGAATTAATATCCCGGTTAGGAGGCAGATAAAAGAAAGCTCATGAATCGATTTGTGTTGCAGCATATCCAATTTCAAGATCATAAATAGGAGAAGATGATGAAAAAGTTTGCCTGGATTTTGACCCTTGTGGTCATGTTCGCGATGGTGTTGAGCGCATGTGCTACCCCGGCTGAACCTGCCGTGGAAGAACCTGCTGCCACGGAAGCTCCTGCTGAAGCGACCGAAGCTCCCGCAGCCGAAGAAGCCCCTGCAGAGCCATTCCGTGTGGCGGTGGTCATGCCAAGTGCCATCAATGATTTGGCGTTCAGCCAAAGCATGTACGATGCCCTCATGCGTATTCAGGAAGAAATGGGCGGACCCGAGGCGTTTGAAGTTGTGTATTCCGAGAATATGTTCGTGGTGGATGATGCTGCTGCGGCGATTCGCGACTATGCTTCGCAGGGCTACAACCTTGTGATCGCGCACGGCTCGCAGTATGGTTCCTCCCTGCAGGAAATTGCGCCGGACTTCCCCGAGACCAGTTTTGCCTGGGGCACCACAGCCGAGACGTTCGGTCAGCCGAATATCTTTGCCTATGAAGCTGCTTCACAAGAAGGCGGTTACGTGAACGGCGTGCTGGCGGCAACTCTCTCCACGAGTGCTGTCATCGGCGTTGTGGGTCCCATTGAAGTGGGCGATGCCAAACTGTATGTGGATGGTTTTAAAGCGGGTGTTGCCGCAACCAATCCGGATGCGGTTGTGAACGTGAACTACATCGGTTCGTTCTCCGACGTTGCGCTTGCCTCTGAAGCCGCGACGACTCACATCTCCGCCGGAGCCGATGTGTTGACCGGGTCCGCACAGATGGTTGTAGGTGCGATCGGTAAGGCCGAGGAAGCCGGAGCTTTGTGGTTCGGCACACAGTCCAACCAGACCAGCCTTGCACCGACCATTGTGGTCGCCAGCCAGGTGTATCACTGGGAAGTTGCCCTGCATGAAATGCTTGCCCTTATTAAGGAAGGCACGCTTGGCGGCCAGTCCTTCAAAGCCGATCTCGCGAACGGCGGTGAAGTGGTTGAATTCAACCCCGATTACGCCCTTTCGGATGATGCCAAAGCATTGGCTGAAACCACTATTCAGGGCATCATTGACGGCACGATCACGATCACCCTTCCGTAAGTGTAACTACCTGACCTGACAGGTCACTAAGACCTGTCAGGTTTTTCAAGATGAGGATGTCGCCATGACTGACTTAGAGAAAAAACTTCCATCGGGGCGGACCCGTATTGACAGCCTTGAAATGCGCGGAATCACTAAACGCTTTCCAGGTGTGCTTGCCAGCGACCATGTCGATTTTGACGTGCAATCTGGCGAAGTCCATGCTTTGCTGGGCGAGAATGGCGCGGGTAAAAGCACATTGATGAAGATTCTCTATGGCTTGTACAAGCCGGATGAAGGCGAAGTCCTCTTGAACGGCAAGCCTGTCAGTATTGCATCCCCAACTGATTCGATAGATCTTGGCATTGGCATGATCCACCAACATTTCATGCTCGTGCCAACGCTTACCGTGGCAGAAAATGTTGCCCTTGGTTTGCCGTCCTCTCGCGGATTTTTGACTGATCTCGATGTGGTTTCGAAGCGGATCCTCGAACTGGCAAAAATATATGGCTTGAAGATCGACCCGGACGCCTACGTCTGGCAGTTATCGGTTGGACAGCAACAGCGTGTGGAGATCATCAAGGCCTTGTATCGCGGTGCTGCATTGCTCATCCTCGACGAGCCGACCGCCGTTCTCACCCCGCAGGAAGTGGACGAACTCTTCGTCATCATGCGGCAAATGGTGAAAGATGGGCATGGACTTATTTTTATTTCCCATAAATTGCACGAAGTGGTCGAGATCAGCAACCGCATCACTGTATTGCGCGACGGGCGCAAGATCGGTACCCGGCCCACTTCTGAGGTCACCAAGCAGGACCTTGCTAATTGGATGGTTGGACGAGAAGTTGGCTTCACGCCTGACCGCGGCAACGTTCAACGCGGTGAAGCACGGCTCGAAGTGAAAGACGTCTCCTGCGGCAGTGACCGTGGCACACCCGGTCTGCGAGGCGTGACTTTTAATGTGCATTCCGGCGAAATCCTTGGAATTGCAGGCGTTTCCGGCAACGGTCAACGCGAACTGGCAGAAACCATTGCCGGATTAAGAAAGGCCACAAATGGGCGTATATTTCTCGAAGGCAATGACGTCACCGGTCTTTCTCCTGCCGAACTTACCAATCGGATGCTTTCCTACATCCCCGAAGAACGGATGCGCGATGGTGTCATCAAGGAATTCACGGTTGCCGAAAACATGGTTTTGCGCGAGCACGAAAAAATGCCCTACTCGCGTTTGGGCATCCTCAACCTCGGCGAAATTTCCCGCCATGCCGATGAGTTGATAAAACGTTTTCAGGTCAAAACTCCCTCACGCGATTCGTTAGCTAAAAATCTATCCGGCGGCAATATTCAGAAAATCGTGCTGGCGCGCGAAATTTTCCGCACACCGCGAGTCATCATTGCCGCCCAACCCACTCGTGGACTGGATATCGGCGCGACCGAATATGTCCGCGAACAATTGCTCGAACAACGCCGCAATGGCGTTGCCATCATGCTCATCTCCGAAGACCTCGATGAGATCCTTTCCCTCTCCGACCGCATCGCCGTCCTGTATGAAGGACGCGTCATGGATATCGTACCCCGTGAGCAGGCCACTCCTGAAAAACTCGGTTTGCTCATGGCAGGTGTCCACCCCGAAGAGAGCGCTTCTGTTGTAAAATAACAAAAAATATATCCATCGGTTCGGTGGTCGTGGTACAAAAGCCACGGCGTTGGTTGTCAAGCATCCATCGAAAAGTGCCGCCGTCCAACAGAAAGAGGACACACCACCTATGAACCTTTGGCAGGAATACAAACGCCCCACATCCATCACAGAGGCAGTGCATGCATTGGCCTCGGCACAGGGTCCGGCCTTACCCATTGCGGGCGGCACAGACCTCCTGCTTGATCTCAAGCAGGGAAACCATTCCCCCGTCCATACATTAGTCGACCTGACCTTCATCCCTGAGATGTCTATCCTTGAAGTGAGAGGAGACTCTCTCTTCATCGGTGCCGCCGTCCCGGTCAACCGCGTCGCACTCGACCCGTTGACTGCGGCGCACGCCCAGGCTTTGGTCGAAGCCTGTAACCTGATCGCCGGTCCACAGGTGCGCAATACCGCCACCCTTGGAGGAAATGTAGCCCACGCCTTACCCGCTGCAGATGGAACCATTGCGCTCACAGCTTTGAATGCCGAAGCCGAAGTAGCCAATGCAAACGGCACAAGGCGAATGCCATTTACGGCCCTGTTTGCCGGACCCGGTAAATCAGCCATAGACAAAACCAAAGAGATCATCGTTGGCTTCTACTTACCAATCACCAAGCACCAAGCACCAAGCTCTACCGCATCCTGTTTCAAACGGATCATGCGCCCGCAGGGAGTTGCGCTTCCCATTTTGAATTGCGCCATTTGGCTCGAACGCAAAGAGGAAGTGATAAGTGATATTCATATCGCAGTCGGCCCGGGCGGCCCCACTCCCTTCCGCGCAACGGAAGCTGAGCAGGCATTACGTGGCAATGTCCTTGATGATTCTCGTTTCGATCAGGCATTGGAGATTTTGCTGGGTCAGGCGAAATTCCGTAACAGCGCCCGCCGTGCCAGCGCAGAGTATCGCAGCCACATTGTTGGCAGCCTGTTCAAGGATGTTTTGGATACCGCGTGGAAACGCGCAGAATAGGATTATTGTTATGTCGAACCTAAATTTTTCAGTTAATGGAAAAGATTATTCGGTCGAAGCTGTTGCAGGCGAAACCTTATCCACACTTTTGCGCGAGCGACTGCGTTTGACAGGTACCAAGATCGGCTGCGAAGAGGCCGAGTGCGGCGCCTGTACCGTCCTTGTGAATGGCGAGCCGATGATGTCCTGCGTTTATCCTGCCGAACGCGCAGAGGGTAAGTCGATCATTACGATTGAAGGACTCGCTGACCTCACCCCCAGCCCCTCTCCTGAAAGGAGAGAGGAGCAATTGCACCCGTTGCAGGAAGCCTTCATCGAACATGGCGCAGTCCAATGTGGGTTCTGCATCCCTGGGCAGATCATGACAGCATACGCTTTACTAAAGCGCAACCCCAACGCGGCCAGCGACGACATTCGTTTTGCGCTGAAAGATACGCTTTGCCGCTGTGCAGGCTATCCATCGATTGAGAATGCCATTCTTGCCGCCGCCCAATCCATGCGGACAGGTGAACCTGTCCAGAAACCGACTCACATTCCCGATTCGATCCATGAACATAAATCTGTGGGGCATAGTCATCTGCGGCCCGAAGCCGTGGAAAAAGTGACGGGTGGTGCCATCTACACCGATGACTTGAAATTTGACGGTATGTTGTATGCCAAAGCCAAACGCGCGATGATTCCGCATGGCTTTCTGACAAAGCTGGATGTCTCCAAAGCCAAAGCCTTGAAAGGTGTTGTCGCTGTTCTAACGGCTGACGATGTACCAGCTGAAAAGAATCACGGCCTGGTGATCTATGATTGGCCCGTGATGGTGGGCATTGGCGAACGGGTTCGCTATGTGGGCGATGCGCTTGCCATCGTGGCCGCCGAAAGCCAGGAGATTGCCGAGCAGGCTTCGGCGTTGATCGAGGCGGAGTTTGATCTCCAACCCGTCATCACCAATCCGGTCATGGCGCGTCAGGAGAATGTTCCCCAAATCCATGAAAAAGGGAATTTGCTGAAGCATATCAAAGTTCGCAAGGGCGACATGGACGCGGGCTTTGCTTCTGCTGATATCATCCTTGAACATACCTTTCATACCCAAACCACCGACCATGCCTTCCTCGAACCGGAGTGCAGCATTGCCGTACCGCTTGCAGATGGCCGCATGGAAATTTATGTCGGCTCGCAAATTCCATATCAGGATCGCGAACAGGTGGCGCGTGTGATGGGTTGGGAAGAGGAACGCGTGCGCATTGTTGGACAGTTGATGGGTGGCGGCTTTGGCGGCAAGGAAGATGTAATGGGGCAGATCCATGTTGCCATGCTTGCCGATGTGACCAGGCGCCCTGTGAAGTTACTTTTTGATCGGCAGGAAAGCCTGTTGGTTCATCCCAAACGACACGCCACACAGATCCGGGTGAAGATGGGCGCAAAGAAAGATGGCCGCCTGGTTGCCATGGATACGGAACTTTACGGTGACACCGGTGCGTATGCGTCGCTTGGCGAAAAAGTGATGACTCGCGCCACCACACACTCGGCGGGGCCGTATGACATTGAACATGTACGCGCCGATTGTTATGCCATGTATACCAACAACCCGCCTGCGGGCGCGTTCCGAGGCTTTGGTGTGACGCAATCGGCTTTTGCCGTTGAATCCATGATGGATAAACTTGCTGAAACGATAAACATTGACCCGGTCGAACTGCGCCGTATGAACGCCCTGCATGTTGGCAGCATCACCAACACCGGGCAGGAATTAAAAGAGTCGGTCGGCTTGATGGAATGCATTGACCGTGTGGATGCAGAAATGCGGAAGCACAACCCGCATCCTTTCACGCCGGTCATTGATTCAACGAACCCTGACCTTGTGCGTGCCTGGGGCTTTGCCTCTGCTTACAAGAACACTGGCCTGGGCGGCGGCGCACCTGATAAATCTGGAGCCGATGTGGAACTCTACGCCGATGGGACATTCCAAGTCCGCAGTTCTTCTGCCGAAATGGGGCAGGGACTTGTGACCGTCATGCGCCTCATCGTCGCTGAGGAGATGTCTGTGCCCCCTGAGCAGGTGAGTGTGCTGGTCATGGATACCGACCTGGCCCCGAACGGCGGCCCGACCACGGCCTCGCGCCAAACCTTTGTGACAGGCAATGCCTCACGCTATGCGGCGAAGACCCTGCGTGATGAGATCAGCGCTGTCATGGCCGAGAAGTATGACGTGCGCCCGGAGCAGATCCGCTACGAGAATGGCATTGTTCATGTCAACGGACATTCGATGACCTATGCGGAGGTCTATAATGAAATGACCGCCCTGGGCCAGCAGCCACGGGTTCGTTATGAATACGAAGCCCCCAAGACCCAGCCGCTTGGCACAGGCGGCGATATGCACTTCGCCTTTTCCTTCGGCGTGCAAGCCGCAGAAGTGGAAGTAAACAAACGTACTGGTGAAGTGAACGTATTGAAAGTCATTTCTGCTAATGATGTGGGCATGGCGGTTAATCCCCTTGGTTTACAAGGGCAGGTGGAAGGCGGCGTGATGATGGGGCTGGGCAACTGCCTGACCGAAGATTTCATCGTCGAAAATGGGAATGTGGTCACCGATCATCTGGCGCGTTATCGTGTGCCGGGCATCATGCTCACGCCAGAGATCACCTCCATCATCGTTGAGCATCCCGTCGCGGCGGGGCCATATGGCGCGAAAGGCGTCGGTGAAATTTCATCCATTCCGACCACGCCAGCAATCACCAACGCCATTTATAACGCGGTTGGTGTCCGAGTTGATAAATTGCCCGTCGACCAGGAGTTGATCGCAAGAGAATTATGGGAACGGGAATAGGGAAAATAAAAAGTAGAAAGTGGATCATAGGACTCTCACAGAGAGTCCTATTTTTTATGGCTCATCGGGAATCGCCGTTACTAAACCTTTTGGACACAGATATCACGGATAAGACGGACAAACACGGGATTTTTTTAGGGAAATCCGTGCAATTCCGTGAAATCCGCGTAATCCGTGTACAGAATCACCGAAACTTCCGAAGAACCTTTATTATCAAGGGGCATACCGGGTCTGCAATCGGGTAAAATCTAGTCACTATACAAAAGGCCCCCATGACAAAATTCTCCGGCTATAAATGCTCCATTTGCGGACGTGAATACCTGCCCGGCCAGGTTACTTATACTTGCCCGCACGACGGCGGGAATTTGGATGTCGTACTCGATTATGACTCCATCAAGCGCAAATTTCATTATGAGGACATCACCTCCCGTACTGAAACTTCGCTTTGGAGATATCTGCCCCTCCTGCCGGTCGGCGAACCTGCGGGGAGTTCAACCCCCTTGCACGCCTCAGGCTGGACGCCGGTCTTTGCCCTGCCGCGACTGGCAGATAAGCTTGGCCTGAAGCATCTTTGGGTGAAGGATGAGTCGCGCAATCCCACGGCTTCCTTTAAAGATCGTGCCAGTGCCGTGGTGGTGACCCGCGCACGCGAGTTGAAATCTGAGGTGGTTGTCACAGCTTCGACAGGAAATGCCGGAGCTGCGTTGGCTGGTATGGCTGCCGCCGTGGGACAGAACGCCATCATCTTTGCGCCCAAGACCGCTCCGCCTGCCAAGGTGGCGCAATTGCTTGTTTTTGGCGCAAAGGTCATTCTGGTCGACGGGACGTATGATGATGCCTTTGACCTGACCGTCAAAGCTGCGAATGAATTCGGTTGGTATTGCCGGAATACAGGCTACAACCCCTTCACACTGGAGGGCAAAAAGACAGCCGCCTTTGAAATTTGGGAATGGTGGGTCGAGGCTCACCGCGAATGGCACAAAAAGGATAGTCCGCTGGACGACCATCCGCCATTGACCATTTTCGTATCGGTCGGCGACGGCAACATTATCTCCGGCATTCATAAGGGATTCAAAGATTTGCTCGCGCTGGGCTGGATTCCCAACATACCACGCATTATCGGTGTCCAGGCAGAGGGGTCTGCGGCGATTGCGAATGCCTTCCATGCAAAGACGGAGACGATCACGCCTGTCTCAGCAACGACGATTGCAGACAGTATCTCGGTCGATCTTCCGCGCGATGGGATCCGTGCAGTGCGGGCTGCCACGCAAACCGGCGGGACCTATATCACAGTAAAGGACGATGAGATCATTGCGGCCATTGCAGAACTTGGCCGGATGGGAGTCTTTGCCGAACCGGCTGGGGCTGCGGCCTATGCCGGAATGGTAAAAGCGGCAGCTACCGGCGTGGTCGGAAGCGACGATCCGGTCCTGGTCATGAATACTGGCAGCGGCCTGAAGGATGTTCGGGCTGCCATGCAGGCTGTTCAACCTGCGCCCGTGATCGAGCCAACTTTAGAGGCATTGAAAAAGCTATTATGAAGAATGGAATGGATCATTGGAGTATCCCTTTTCGATATACGATGGGGATCATAATTTTTTCTGCGGTCGTGGCGTTTTTATTCTATGCCCACGAAGCGGTCAAGATGCTGGTGATCGCAGCCTTTGCGGCCTATTTGATCAGCCCGGCTGTGACCTTTCTCATGGAACGTACGAAGCTTTCGCGTGTGGTGGCAGTTAATGTCGTTTATTTTTCCGCCTTGGTCGTCATGGTGGGGATTCCCTCCATTTTGACCCCGATCTTTTTTGATGAGATCCAGCTTGTTGCGCAGGACCTGCTTGACCTTTCCCAACAAATTAGCAACTTTCTTTCCAACCCGATTGCGATCGGCGTTTATGTGATTCATCTGGAACAACTTGGAGAAAGTCTTGCGAATTTACAGGGGAATTTGTTGACTCCGCTGCCGGAGGAGGCTTTAGCCTTGATCGAATCCACCTCTATCAGCGCTTTGTGGTTTTTGGTGATCTTGGTCAGTGTATATATTTTTATGCTCGACTGGCCGCATATTCGAAAATGGCTGATCGACCTGGCGCCAGAACCTTATCATGAAGAGATCAACGAGTTGTACCGCAGACTCCGCAACGTATGGGTTGCTTATTTGCGTGGTCAGATTGTGCTGATGGTGGTGGTAGGCGTAGTGTTTACCATTGCCTGGGCATTGATCGGAATTCCTGGCGCACTGGTATTGGGAGTGATCGCTGGTTTGTTCACGCTAGTTCCAGATGTGGGCCCCTTGCTGGCATTCGCACTTGCGTTTGGAGTGGCCTTGTTGGAAGGGTCTACCTGGATCCCTCTATCAAATTTTTGGGTGGCTGGCATTACGGCTGCGGCGTATTTCATTCTCATTAACCTTAAGAATTTCTTTGTTCGACCGATCATCATGGGGCGAAGCCTGCACATGAATGAGGCGTTGATCTTTATCGCCATTATCATTGCCACGATTCTGGAGGGGATCATGGGCGCTTTGCTGATCGTGCCTGTGATGGCTTCCACAGCGGTGATCATGGAATATCTGCGTCGACGCATCCTGGATTTACCGCCCTTTGCAGACGACGGCGATACACAATTTAAAGCTCCTGAAGAAGTAGTCCGGGCGCACCCCATGCGCCTGCCGAGAAAATTTAAACGGAAAAGCGTCTCATGAAAATTACGTATTCGATCATTGCCCCGATCTATAACGAGATCGACAACCTTGATGAACTATATAAACGTGTAAAAGAAGTGATGGACTCGAACGGTGAATCATGGGAACTGGTTCTTGTAGATGACGGTTCCACGGATGGCTCCACCCAGAAGATCTGCGATCTGGCGGAACGTGACAAGACCATTCGGCCTGTCATTTTTGCGCGGAATTTTGGCCATCAGGTTGCCATTACCGCTGGTTGGGATTATGCACGTGGAGATGCGATTGTCATCATTGATGCCGACCTGCAGGACCCGCCGGAAGTGATCCTTGACCTGGCTAAAAAATGGAAGGAAGGGTACGAAGTCGTTTATGCCGTTCGGGGCGAGCGGGAAGGTGAATCCTGGTTCAAACTGTGGACCGCCTCACTTTTCTATCGCTTGATCTATCAGATCACCGATGTAAAGATACCAGTCGATACGGGTGATTTTCGCCTGATGGACCGCAAGGTTGTTAATGTACTCAAGCAAATGAAAGAACGTCACCGCTTTCCGCGTGGTATGTCTGCCTGGGTGGGTTTCAAACAGATCGGCGTAACCTATAAACGGGCTGCCCGCCGTGCAGGCGTGACGAAATATCCATTTAGAAAGATGCTGCGCCTGGCCGTCAACGCCATCACCGGATTTTCATATTTCCCCTTGCAGGTGGCCACCTATTTTGGCTTTTTCTCAGCTGGAGTATCTATCCTTGCCATTCCTGTTGTTGCCGCAATGCGCCTGGCTGGGTCCCACTTTTTTGAAGGTCAGACTACTACGTTGATTTCCGTCCTGTTTTTGGGCGGTGTGCAATTGATATCCCTCGGAATTCTCGGAGAATATGTAGGTCGTCTTTATGATGAAGCCAAAGGCAGACCATTATATATTGTCCGTGAAGCGCCTGAAGATCAACAATGAAAGATTTGTGACCCATACTTGGTCGTCAGGCAATAGGCTGGCCTGACGACTTTTTCTTCTTATTCTTCATTCCATTATTTATCATTTACCATGTCCCTCTCCTTTTTCAAAGATCGCGACTTCCTCAAAGAACTCCTTGCCCTGGCCCTGCCGATCTCTTTTCAGCAGCTGATCACTGCCTCGCTTAATATGATCGACGTTCTTATGGTAGGTCAGTTGGGCGAGACTTCCATTGCTGCAATCGGTCTGTCGAACCAGGTCTTTTTCGTTTTTATTCTGTTGCTATTTGGCCTTACCAGCGGCATGGCGATCTTCACCGCTCAATTTTGGGGCAAGCAGGAGATCGAACCGATTCGCAAGGTGTTGGGGATGAGCATTCTTACCGCATCCCTGATCGGATTATTCTTTACCTTTGCCGCGACTCTGATACCACGCACGGTGCTGGGTCTTTATACCAACGATATGGAAGTGATCGATATCGGCGCCAGTTATCTGCGCATTGTCGGTTTCTCCTACATTCCGGTTGCCATCGCCACAGCCTACATTACCACCCTTCGCAGCATTCAACTTGTCTCCATGACAGTAGTTGCCACAATTATCGCCCTTGTTTTTAAGACGATCCTTGGCTATCTGCTGATCTTCGGCCATGCAGGCCTGCCTGCCCTTGGAGTTCAGGGCGCTGCGATAGGAACCGCCTCCGGCTGGGCACTGGAACTGATTCTGCTCCTCATCTTTGTCTACGCCGGGAAGACTTCGCTTGCCGCCAACCCGCTGACGTTTTTCTCCTTCGACCTTTCGTTCCTGGGGCGTGTCCTCAAAACTACACTACCAGCCGTGGCAAACGAGATGTTTTGGTCTCTGGGCATTACCACCTATAACGCCATTTACGCACATATTGGCACAGATTCCATTGCTGCCATCAATGTCAATGCCACCATAGAAGAAATGGGATTCGTCGTCTTTATGGGGTTGGGGAATGCCTGCGCCGTGATGGTTGGAAATCGTATTGGCGCCGGGAAGAAGGAGGAAGCATACGAAACTGTTCGTCGGGTCATCATTCTGAGCGTACTATTTGCCTGGGCCGTTGGTGGAATCGTTTTCCTGGTTCGTGATGCTGTAGTGGGATTGTATGATCTATCTCCAAGCGGCGAACACAACGTCCGTATGTTGATGCTGATGATGGCTCTCGTCCTTTGGGTACGTATGTTTAACTTCTCCACCTTCATCGGTGCGCTGCGTGCAGGCGGCGACACGCGCTTTGCTCTGTTGATGGAGGTCTGTTCCATCTGGTTGATCGGAGTTCCTGCCGCCTATATTGGAGCCTTTGTTTTGCATTTGCCCGTTTACTATGTGTACCTCATGGTTACCCTGGAAGAGCTTGCCAAGGCTTTCGTCAGCGGCTTCCGATTCCGCTCACGCAAATGGATCCATGACCTGGTAAATTTGTAGCATGCCAGAGTGAGAGGCTGTCTGGGAAAGACAGCCTCTCGCTTTTTTACCTGTGTTATGGCTGGGGCGAGGTTGATTGCATGTCACTATTTTCAAGCATGATTGAATTTTCTGGAGCTACGCTAGGTAGGATGGCATCTGTACTGGTAGGTTGCAGTACAAATGTGGTTCGGCCCAGAAAAGCTTGGTAGGTTCCAAAAATGGTATATGTGACATAAATGGCTGCCGAGTTTTCAGCACTTAATAGTACTGGGGTTGGGAATGTGTAGTAATTACAACTAGTATCGATATGAGTGATAAGATCAGAATATTGATTCGAAGACGGAATACTCCCGATACCAGTATTATTTACAGTCACGACAATTTCCACCGCTTTTAGATAATAGGATAATGATGCGCTATAACAGACCTCAGCGCCAACAAGTTGTAAGCTCTTTCCATACAGTGCAGTTGGCAGGCTGACAGGCATAACCAGAGTTGTATTCACTGCGTTGGAAGTGGTGTTTGCTACTGTCAGAAAACTTTTTTCTCGTTTAAGGATGATAGAGCCGGATTGATTTTCGTTTGCCAATAACCAGGCTGAACTGTCTGTAGTAACGTATATCAAACCATTGCTAGGCGGAACATTCACCAAAGAGTCTGCATAGTTTTTAGCGTTGGTCTCGGCTGCATTGGCTTGAGTTTGAGAGGAGGTTAGCATCATATCAAACAGCTTCTTCAACAAAGCTGAGGTTTCAGCCCGCGTGATGGCATTCTCAGGCTTAAAGGTTCCATCCGGATATCCGGTTGAAATGTTATTAGTTTTCATCCAACAAATAAAGGACTCAGCCCAATGGTTATTTGTATCACTGAAACAACCAGTCGCCGCCGATGAACGCCCGACCCAAAAAACAGCACCCACCAGAGCCATCATCAGTGCTAGCAACGGGAAGATAAATCTTTTTTGCATTTAATTCTCCATGAGATATGAATTAATTTCTGTACGATTATATTCAACCCCTCCCCTTCCTAGTCAATCGCCTCATTGGGGGATACTAAAAGCGCCTTGACTTTGGGAATTACTGAACACCTATTTATTCTCTTTCTTTACTTAACTAGCCAAAGTCGGGGCCTCCTTGGGCGAGGACGCTGGCATACCAGTCACCTGCAAAATAAAGGTCAATTAATGCCTCCTGTTTTATAAAAGACACTTGGCTTTGCCAGTAAGGTTATCCCTACCATTTCACCCTGCTCTTTTCAGTCTACAAGACTCTTCAGACATTTTGTGCAAGGTGAGTTAATAAATAAAAACAGTCAACACACTCTAAACAGGGCATGTTGACTGTCAATTATTCCTTCAATTTTTACGGCAGATTAAACGTCCTGACGAGGAAGACGGCCATCTGATCACGAGTAACGGCATTGGATGGACAATACAAACCGCCTCCACATCCGCCGGTAATGGCCTCTGCTGCCAGTTGCTTGATCCACGCTGCGGCCCAATGATCGCTGGGTACATCTGTAAAGCCAGTGCTGGCACCCACCGCAGGCGGAGTATAGGCTGAACCATATTTGGCTTTGAGCAGGAAGACCGCCATCTGATCGCGGGTGACCGAGTTCTCAGGGCAGTAGATACCCGCCCCACACCCCGAGGTCACACCATCGGACTTCAAGGCTTCGATCCAATCTTCAGCCCAGTGACCGGCAGTATCCGTAAAGGTGGCTGCCACATTCGCTGGGGTAAAGCCAGCCCCGTGCAACCCCTTCTCCAAAAAGACCGCCATCTGAGCACGAGTGACCGGGCTGGTGGGGCAGTAGTTGAGCGGATTGGTCGAACA
>DAOQPR010000001.1:20884-38177 GCA_035333265.1 Anaerolineales bacterium | reverse complement strand
CGATATGGCCGTCCAGGATGCCGCGCACCGCGTCGGAGACCGGCTCATTGTGATCGTCGCCTTCCACCAGGACGGTGAAGAGCCCGGTGATCGATCCTCTGCCGCCTTGCGGGGCGGGACCGGCCCGTTCCAGAAGCCGGGGCAGTTCCGCGAAGACTGTGGGCGTATAGCCTTTGGAGGCGGGCGGCTCGCCGATGGAAAGGCCGATCTCACGCTGGGCCATGGCAAAGCGGGTGACCGAGTCCATCATGAACATGACGTCCATGCCTTCATCGCGGAAGTATTCGGCGATGGTCATGGCTACCGATGCGGCTTTCAAACGCATGAGCGCGGGTTGGTCGGATGTGGAGACGATGATGACCGAACGTGCCAGGCCTTCGGGTCCGAGGTCGCGTTCCAAAAATTCGCGCACTTCACGTCCGCGTTCGCCGATTAAGGCAATGACGGAGATATCACTTTCCGAATTCCGCGCGATGGAGCCCAGCAGGGTGCTTTTTCCGACACCACTGCCTGCAAAGATGCCCATGCGCTGCCCCTTTCCACAGGTTAACATTCCGTCAATGACACGGACGCCGGTGACGAGTGGTTCTTCGATGGCAGCGCGTTGAAGCGGGTGGGGAGGTGACTGATTAATGGAGGCCCAGTTGTTTATCTTCAATGGACCTTTTCCGTCAATCGGTTCTCCGAGGCCGTTCAATACCCGGCCAACCAATGAGAGTCCAACCGGTGCTTTGAAGACCTGCGAGACCGAACGTACGGTGCTATCGGGTTGAATGCCTTCCATGCTTCCCAGCGGCATCAGCAGCATACGGTTGTTGCGGAAGCCGATGGCTTCGGCCATCAATGAGGTTTTGTTGCTGGTTTGGATCTCGCAGATTTCGCCGATCTGACAATTCAAGCCCATGATTTCCACCGTCAATCCGACGACCTGCACGACACGGCCAGTGATCGCCAGCGGGTTGACCTGGGACAGGGTGTTGCGAAAACGTGCGAGGTTGAGGTTGGTGTTTTGCATGGCTTACTCAGCGGTTGCCTGCGGGTCGTCGAAGGTGTTTAGAATGGAATCGAGTTGTGTTTCCACACGCGCATCCACGGTGCCCATGTTGCCTTTGATGAGGCAGCCGCCCGGCAGAATGTTGTTGGAAGGGACGATCTTCACTTGCTCGCCCAAAATCAGCATTTGCTGTTCGCTCCAGAAGGGGTCCAATTGCCTGGCATCGATGGGGTTGAGAAAGATCTTGAGCATTCCGAGGCCGTGGGCGTTGCCAATAATGCGGTTGAGGTTGGCATGCAGGGCAGGGGCATCCAATTTGGCGCCTTCGCCGAACATTTTCCTCGCCATGTCTTTCAACATTTCGAGCAGGATCTGTTCGCCTTGCGAAAGGAATTCGGCTTTCCATGTTTCGATCTCTGTCACCATGGTTTGAATGGCCTGGGCAGCGGTTTCGATTTCAGCGCGGGCTTCATTTTTTCCCTGCAGATAGCCTTCCTTCTTTTGATGGTCAATTTCAGATTGAGCCTGTAAAAGCAGGTCATCGGCTTCGGCCTGGGCTGAAAGGATGATTTCTTCCGCTTGAAGCCGTGCGCGTTCGAGGGCGGTTGCAATTTCTTTTTCTGAAAAGAACATGTCTCGTTGAGACGTTTCTTTTGCGAAAACGCCGGGCGATTGCACTTTCCAAGAGCGGTCAAAGGGCGTATCGGTCACTTCGATGAAGGACCAGTTGTCGGCGCGGGTGGAGGCGTTGTGATCGTCAAGAAGACCGGGCTGCCATGTTGTCAGATTTTTTCCCGCGGTTCCTCCTCGAAGAATGGAATTTTCCTGCGATGAGGCTTTGCCCTCTTCTTCCTTTTGAAAGATGGCAAGCACTTGTTCCTTGCGGTTGGCCTGTGCGTTGACCGATGCATCGGCATCCAATTCAGGCGGTGACCAGGCTTCCAATGCGGAATTTGGTTTGGCCTTATGCAATGACTTCATTTTCCCCTCCTCCGCCAGCGATGACGATCTCGCCAGATTCTTCCAGCGAGCGGCAGACATCCACGATCTTGCGTTGTGCGGTGTACACGTTTTTGGCGAGCTGCGGTCCGAGGATGTCAATTTCTTCCTTGAGGTTTTCGCGGGCACGTTCTGAAAGATTGGCGAATACTTTTTCTCTGAGGCGGTCGGGTGCGCCTTTGAGCGCCAAAGCAAGGTCTGATTTGTTGATGTCGCGCAACACACGCTGCATGGCGCGGTCATCGAGTTTGATGACATCGTCAAAGGTGAACATGTTGGCGCGGATCTCTTCCACCAGTTTGGCGTTGGTCGTTTCCAACGCATCGAAGATGGATTTTTGTGCGCCGCGATCGACCTGGTTGAGCACCTTCACCAAAAAGGTCACGCCGCCTGTGGCACGAAAATCGGCTTCGTTGATCACGCTGGAAAGTTTGCTCTTCAGGCTTTTTTCAACCTGTTGAACCACCTGCGGTGAGACTCTATCCATCGCGGCGAGACGCAGGGTCACCTCGATCTGAATTTCCTTTGGCATGCTCGTCAAAATATCGGCAGCGACTTTCGCTTCGAGATACGAAAGGACGAGTGCAATGGTCTGTGGCATTTCTTCCTGAAGCAGGGTGGCCACTTCGGTGGTGTTGGCATTCTTTAGCATTTCGAAGGAGGAAAGCTGCTGGTGAACTGAGATGCGTTCCAGAATTTCCGTGCCGCGGCGCGGACCCACTGCACGAGCCAGAAGCTGGCGGGTGTATTCAATTCCGCCGCGCATTTCTGCTGTGTCTGAAAGGCTGAGTTCACAGGCTTCCCGCAGGGCTTCATGGCGCACTTCCGGTGCGACCGTGCCCGGTTTGCCGAGCACCATCAGCACTTGTTCGATCTCACCCTCATTCAGGTACTGAAGCACCCGGGATGAGCGATCCACTCCAAGTCCGAGTAGAAGCGCGGAAGCCTTCTCAATGCCAGTGGTCATGACTTCTTGCCCTCGTTCAGCCAGATCTGAATGATCTCAGCCACGGTTGCGGGGTTTTCTTCTGTAAGCCTCGAGATGATGCGGGCGTTCTGCTCATCTTCAATGGCCTTGGCAGATTGATTCCTTGAACGAAGTTGTACGGCGACATCTTCATTGGTTTCAACTCTAGGTGTGTTCGTCTTTTCCTTCTCAGCCAGGCGTGACAATGCTGTGGAGAGATCGTCCTGCAGTTTGAGTGCGGCTTCCTTGTAGTGTGTATCGGTGAGTGCGGCCACTTCTCCCACAGGTCTCATGACGGCTTTCCATGAATCTTTTGAAGCATTGCGGGTGTTATTGATCAGGCGCAGAATGAAGAAGAGCAGTGCCAGCACCACAATGGCGGCGGCTACGGCCATGCCGATCTGCATGTAAAGTTCCTGCTGCTGCTGCTTTTCAAGTTCGGCGCTCAATTCATCGAGGGCGGTACGGTCGAAGTCAAAGGATTCAACGGCGATCTGGTCACCGCGTGTTGAATCGATACCGGCGGCCACCTGCACGGCCGAGCGAATGATGTCCATTTGAGCCTGGTCTGTGATGCCATCCACCATGACCGAAACCGAGATGCGTTTGATCTCACCGGGTGCGGTGACTTCGTGCGCCTGCACCTGGCTGACTTCGTAGTTCAAGGTCTCTTCACTGCGTTGATAGGTGGATGAGCCCGTGCCTGCGGCAGTTGCTACCGGCGTTGGCAGGTTGGAGGCTGCCCCCGGTACTCCGCCGGTTGTGTCGCCGCTCGTGGAGCTTTCATTTATGGTTTGTGAACTGCGGATGGCTGACTCGGTCGGTGAAAAAGTATTGGATGTGATCTCGCGCTGGGTCCAATCCATTTCAACGGTGGCTTGCACCACAGAGCGGTTGGGACCGAGGATCTTATCCAGTATGGACTGCACCCGTTTTTGCACTTCAGTTGCGTAGGCCATTTCGATGGCGCGCTGGTCGTCTTTGATGGTGAGGTTCAGTTCAGTTTCAGAATCCGTGCCGGAGGCGAGCAGATTCCCGTCACTATCCACTACGACCACGCTTTCGGGTTTGAGCCCTTCCACACTGCTGGCGACGAGATGGGTGATCGCCCGCACTTGTGAGGCATCCAGCAGGTGCCCCGGGTTGACTTGAATGGTGACGGAGGCGGTCGTGAGTGATTGCTCCGATGTGAGCAGGCTTTTTTCAGGAATCACCAAATGGACCCGTACTGCCTTCACAGCTTCAATGCTTCCGATGGTGCGTTCCAATTCCCCTTCGATGGCGCGTTGATAATTGACCTTTTGGGAGAATTCGGTCATTCCCAGCATGGAACTGCCGCTGAACAATTCATAACCTACTGTGCTTGATTGAGGCAGGCCTTCACGGGCCATCAGCAGGCGGGTGGTGTACACCTGTTCACTGGGCACTTCGATGGTGCCGCTGCTTTTGAGTTGATAGGCAATGTTGTTCTCATCAAGTTTCTGGACGATCTGGGCGGCATCCGCTTCACTGAGCCCGGTGTAGGCCACGGAATAACTGGGGGTGTTCGCCCAATTGACCAGCACCGGGGTGAGGATCAACATGGCAAGGATCAATGCCACAATGGTGATCTGTTTCCCAGTGCTTTGTTTTTTCCATACGGTCATGAATTGTTGTTGAACGGTTGTGAGCATGGTAAAAGTCCCGTGTGAATTTAAACTTGCATGCGCATGACTTCACGATAGGCTTCAACGAGTTTGTCGCGAATGCCAAGCGCCACGTTAAAGTTGACGTTGTTCTCTTCCAGACCGATCATCACCGTGTGCAGGTCAACGTCTTCGCCGCGTGCCAGTTGCTCCATCAGGTTGTCGGAGTTCTGCTGCGATTGATTGAGGGAGGTCAGCATGTCTTCGAAAGACTGCGTGATCTGCTGGGTGTTGCTGCTGGCCGAAGGTTTCTGTGTGGAGTTGATCTCGGGGATGGCCGGGATGGGCCTGGAATTAATGGGTGGAAGGGCCATGATGACTACCTGCCGATCTCAAGGGCCTTCAAGGCCATGCGTTTGGATGCCTCTACCGAAGCCAGGTTGGCTTCGTAGGAGCGTGTTGCAGAAAGCATGTTGGTCATCTCGACCACCACATCCACATTGGGATAGGTGACATATCCATCAGCATCTGCATCGGGATGGGTCGGGTCGTACACCCTGGGGCCTGCTTCTGTATCGGTGGTGACTTCCGCCACCCGAACACCGCCCTGTAAACTGCCTTCCTGTCCGCGGCGGGCAGCCACGAGTTTCGGGAGAAAATCGTTCTGCTCTTCAGGCATGAAGATGACATCCTGCCTTTGGTATGCTCCGCCTTTTTCGGTGCGGGTCGTTTGCGCGTTGGCGATGTTGTTTGAGATCAGGTCAAGGCGCAGGCGTTGTGCCGTCAACCCGGATAAACCAATTCGGAGGGAAGTCCAGAAGCTCATACGTTTCTCCTTCGTCGGTTCGATATTATCAAAGGAGGTAAATCCGCACAGTAAAAGCAGTGTGAACTTAAAATAAATTTTGTGTGAATAAAAACAAAGCGCCAGCTTCCTTTCGGAAAGGCGCTTCTGTATGTTTTGGGTTGTTTTTTTGATGCAAACGGGCAAAATCAGGTGAGGATGTTGCCAAAAGAGGTGGAGTAGGTTTGAACGGTGGTGGTGGTTTGGCGGGCGGCGATCTTCTCTTCTGTGGCTACCCAGGCTCCACGCAGCTCGGTCAGGGTGGTGATGGCAGAGGTGTAATCGCCTTTGCGGATGCAATCGAGACACCACTGATAAAGGCGGAACAAGCCAGCGGCCACTTCAGGATAATCCAGATCAAGGGCGTCGCGGAGAGCGCTGATGGTCTTGACCGCTTTGCCAAAATCCTGCTGTTCACAAGAGCGGATGGCCAGATCGTAGGTCATGATTACGAGGCGTAAGGGGCTGGCGCTCATGACATCCTGTTGCCGATATTGATTGCGATATGCTGACTGGTACATGGCTTGATTCCTCTATTTTGATTTTTTCCAAAAAGATTTCTTTTGTTCCATACAATCAGTTTCGGCTGGCTTTTTTTGAACTGAAGCGTTGAGCCATTAATTCTGCATAAATTCTGCAGGAGAGATCCTTAAACAGTGAGTTTCAACAGGTCACCGATCTGGAGTTTTTGTAATTCGCTGGCAGGGATGGAGCGCAAAACTTTTTTGGATTTTCGATCCACCAGAAAGACGGTGACATTGCTGGTCTTGTCATCCACACGGAAATGAATGGATACATTTGCCAGGCTGCCCAGCTCGGTGGATTCCTGCCTGGTTTCAGCCTGCGTTTTTTCCTGCCGCGCAGTTGTGGCAGGGCGGGGTTGAAGCGCGGTCATTTCCAACTGGGCGGTGTTTAATGCTTTGGTGAGGGTGCTCCCGTCCGATGATTGGATCCCGCTGATGGGTTTGATGGATGATTGGTTCATGAGATACGATCCTTATCGCTGACCTTGAGAAGTACAGGCCGTTCGACGGTTGGACCAGAAAACCATTCGGCTGGTTAGCCGGAGGTGTCCACACTTGAGCCGAGGTTGATGCCGAACATGATGGCAGTGTTGCCAAGGTCTACCAACTGGGTTTGATATTCCATGTATTGTTTGTAAAGGGTTTGTTTGCGTGTTTCCAGGAATGTGTTGTATCGGGCGATGCGTTGGTCGTATTCCTTGCCTTGAGATTCAAGGGTGGTTAATGTTTTGGTGAGGATTCCGCTGGTGCCGGTGTAGCGAGAGAGCGTGGTGTTGATCTCACCCATGCCTGCATCCAGCAGGGCGGTGACATCGGAGGCGTTGTTCTTGAGCGCTTCACCAAATTTGGCGCTGTCGAAGGTCAGTTTCATGTCCTTATCGAAGGTGAGACCGATCTCTTCGAAACGTTTGAAACTGCCGCTATTGGTGTAGCTGCGACTCATGCGATACAGCATTTCAGAGCGAAAACCGCTGAAGACCGTTTCTCCGCTAAGGGCGCCGCGGGTATATGTGGTCTTGCCGTTTTCGGTCTTGGCAGTGGATGCCATTTTGTCTTTCAAGTGGGTGATGGTTGTGTTGAACTTTGAGACCATGGCATTCATCAGCCCTGCGGCTTTATCGGTATTGGCATTGATGCTCAACCGCGCGCTCTTGCCTTCAGCATCTCCTGCAAGAGAGAGTGTGAGGCCTTCCACCACATCAGTGAGGTTGTTGTTGCTGGCGCGGGAAACGCTCATGCCATTGACGGTGAATTGGGCGTTTTGAGCGTCTTGCAGCAGGGAATTGAATCCCAGCCCGGCGCCATCGGTGTAGAGCATGGTGTGATTTGTGCCTGTTTGATTGGCGGTGATGACCAATTGACTGGCGACGATGGAGGCTTTGAAGTCGTGTCCTTCTGGTTGGTTGGCGGCATTGATGGCATTGAGGATGTTGCGCTGGGTGTCACTGCTGTTGATGGTGATGGAGACGCCCCGCGCTGTGTAGTGGAAGGTGGTGCTTTCGAGGTCTCCACTTTTATCGAGGGTGAGGGTTTGGCCGCGTCCGGTGTCGAAGGCGCCGTCGGTCATGGTTTGCCAGTCTGCGGTGTAGTTGGTTGAGCCATCAGTCTGGCGGATCGAGACGGCGTTACCATCGGCATTGACCAGCCGAAACTGGCGTACACCGGATGAATCGCGGACTTGCAGGGTGTAGTCGCCGCTGCCTAATTCTTTCTGGCCGCTGGCGATTGTCGAAACAGTAGCAGCTGTCAGTGAGGTGGAGGCGACAAAGTCCCCGTATTCGCCGGGGGCTGTTTCTGTTTGCAGGGCGGCGCTGCCTGTTCCTCCCATCCAGAATGTTCCGCTCTTGTTCAAGGCGAGGTCTGGGTTTGCTACCGCAGCAGTGGCGCGGCTTTGGGCTTTCGCCAATTTGGTGACCGTGAAATCGTAATCGGTCACTGGGGCGGTTTCGCTGGTTTTGCTGACGGTGAGAACGGTACTGCCGCTGATGGCAGGGGTGACGCTGGCTTTGGCGACCGTGCTTAATCCATAGGTGGCTTGTGTGCTGATGAGGGCTTGAATTGCGCTTTGCAATGCATCGAAGTTGGATTTGACATCGGTATAGACGCCGCGGCGCACTTCCATGCTGTCTTTCAGGGTCTGGACCCGTTTAAGCGGTGCGCTTTCAGCCTCGATCGTTGTTTTGATCGCGGTCTGAAAAGAGGGTGTCAGATTTCTGATGGAAGCATCAATGGATGTGATTGTTGTAGCCATGGTTCACCTTCAGTTTCCTTTGAAACTTTGCTGGGGAGGCGCCACTGGCGCCTCCCCATGGATTTCGTGCCGTTCAGTAAAGGTTCCGTTGATCCTAGCGGAAGAGGCTGAGCAGGTTCTGCGGGGCCTGGTTGGCCTGCGCAAGCATTGCGATCGCCGTCTGTTGCAGGATGGTGTACTTCGAGGCATTCATTTGTTCTTCGGCCATGTTGGCGTTCATGATGCGGTTGTAGCCTGCTTCCACGTTCACCTGAGCGGTGGAGATGGATTCTTCCTTGAAGGTCAGGCGGGACATCAGTGAGCCGAGGTCGGAGAGGGCGCTGGTAACTTTGTCGAGGGCGTTGTTGGTGGTGGTGAGGTAGGCGCCAGCCTTGGCAGCGTTGGAGACGTTCACCGAGAAGTTGTTCGCTTGTTCGTAGGTGAAGGCCAACTTGTTGCCGACTGTGGAGGAAACTGTTCCGAATGCGGCGAGTGTTGCGCTAGCGCCGCGGCCAGACTGGTAGGTGCCAGCACCGGCGACGTAAGCGGAGCTTGCTGAGTAGTTCGTGGTGCCATCGGCGGCAACGCGGTTGATCTGCATGGCCTGACCTGAGGAGTCGTTCAGCTCAAGTTTGACTTCGTTCATGGCGATGAATTCGAAGGTCATCGATTGGCCGGTGACGAGGTCTGCGGCATCGCCTGTGAAGGCTAATGTGACGCCAAGTTGTGCAGCAGCATTTGTGCCAGTGCCGTCGGTGAGCGCGCCGCTGGAGCCTGTGGCTGACAGGTCAACACCAGATACTGCGATGGAGCCATTGGTGCCCCAGGTGCTGTCGTCGAGGTTGGTGAGGGTGTAGCTGGTGCTGGTGGCGCTGGTGGCGGCATCAATCGTCAGTTTGTAGTGACCAGAGGTCATCTTATCGGCTGAAGCGGGGGAGGCGGAGCCGGTCACGCCGCTGAGGCCGGTGACGAGTTTGCTGCTCGTGTCGAGGTTGAAGTTGCCGTGTGTGGCGTCGGTGGCCTTGTCGAGCACTTCAAAGGAGTAATCGCCAGTGGACAGTTCGGACATGTTGTTCAGCGTGCCAGACTGAGCGGCGTTCGCACCGAATGAGGCACCCAAAACGCTGGTGGTGGCCTGAGCGGTTGCTACAACCTTGGAAAGGCTCAGTGTGGCGGGGTCCAACGCATTCGGCAGAGTCCAGGTGGTGGATTCGCCTTCATCTACACCAGTTTGGAACAGTTTCGTACCGGTGGAGTTATCGAGTAATTTGACGCCGTTCCACTTGGTCTGGTCAATGATGTCTTGCAGCTGTTGGGCATAGGATGAAAGCTGGGTTTGGATGGTCGCGCGTTCTGAAGAACCGAGCGTATCCGAAGCAGCCTGTTCAGCCTTGTTGCGCATCTGGGTGATGATGTCGGTCATCTTGCTCAAACCGCCTTCAGCGACGGAGAGCATGTTCTTGGCATCGCCGATATTGTCGAGCGTCACCTTCAAACCCTCAGAGCGGGCAAGCATCTTGGTGGCGATGGTCAAGCCAGCGGGATCGTCAGCAGCGCTGTTGATGCGTCTGCCGGTGGAAAGGCGGGTCTGATGAGTCGCCAGTTTGGCGTTGATGTTCATCAGGGAATTGAGGGAGTTGAGAGCGCCGATGTTCGATGCAATGCGGGTGATATCTACAGTAGCCATTTCAAACCTCCATGTTTGAATTATAGGTAGGGGATCCTTCCCCTATTTGAATTTGATTTTTGAACGATGTTTTTCTTGCTTTTTGTTTCAGGTACAGACTTGTCGATTGAGGTGAAAAGTGTGGGGTATTCGATACGCGCCTCCGTCTTGCCAGGATTTGGGTATTCAGTTTTTTTGTCACACCTATAGTTTCGGCAGGGCGGCCCCTTACTTGAGGCAAATTGACGGTTTCCTCGTAAATAAGGCATTAATTTTTCCTTGCACCCACCCTGCATTCGAAGTCAAAGCAGGAACGCTGTTATATAATTATTTATGGAACAGGAGAAAAAACATGTTCACAAACCTGTCAGATGGAACAAAGACGGCACTTCAAGTGGTGTTCGTTTTGGCACTTGTGGGTGCGGCGGCGGCTTTCCTGATATCGATGGGGCTTTTTCAGACCTCGGCAGAGAGTCACCTGGTTTCTTTTGAGGTGAACGCCTCTGGCGGGTACGCGCTCATCACCCTGCAGGCGGGCAGCGAATCAATTGAAAAACCAGCCACAGTGACCGTGCCCTGGTCAAAAACGATTCGGATCAAAAGCGGAACAGAGGTTTACCTGACCGCCTCGAATCCCTCACAGACAGGCGAACTGACCTGCCGCATTCTGCTGGATAAGGCCGATTGGAAGATGGAAACAGTCAACGCCCCCAAAAATGGAGTTGCCTGTGCAGGGATCGTCCCCTGAAATTTTCAGGGCCTGGGGGGAATGAACGCCGCAGGAACTGCAAGTTGCGGGGTCTTTAAGTTCGCCTGCGGGTTTTCACGCAGTGACAGGTGAATGGTCAACGAGCCGATGCTGGTCATTAATGGAACCACCAAACGCGGATATTCAAGCGTGGAAATGGATGCCCCCTTGCCGATCAGCAACGAAGGCGTGGAAATATTCGACTCAAACCCCGCTTCTGCCAACCTCATGCTGGCTTGCCCGGTAATGACATTTCCCAACTCTGCAATACCACTCTGCGCCAGTTCGTTCAACGCCTCGAATTTTTCACCCATCAAAGCAGAAGCGAACTGAATGGCCGCCTCCTTCGACATGCCATAAAAAACGGTCCCATCCACGGCGCCGATCAATGAAATGATGACCGTGGCATCGTCGGTGTGATACGAACCGTTTTCAAGCCGCAATTCTCCGCGCTGGACGGTTTCATGCAGTTCCATTCGGAGGATGTCATGTGCCGAGCTTACAAAAGGGTTTAAGAACTTGACATTCATTTCCTGCTCCAATTCATCCTGTGGCGGCGGGCGGTACTTGCGAGTCACTTTGAGGGACCGGCGCTTTGATCGAAGAGATAAAACTCTCCACCAGATGCGCTTCTCCATTTTTCTTTTCCCGCAGCGCCAGGTGGACAGTGAGCATGCCAAATTGGGTTTCCAACGGCACCACGATCCGTGGAAAATCAAGCGTTGAAATCTCCACTCCGTTGCCGTTGAGCACGGTGGGGGTCGAGATGTTCGATTTGTAGCCCGATTCTGAAAAGCGAATGGTTGCCTGCCCGCTGATGACATTCCCCAGTTCGGCCACACCGCTTTGGGCCAGCGTGTTAAATTCAGTGAACTCCTGTCCCATGATCTTTGAGACCATGTTCAAACAGGTGACCGTGGACATGCCATACATGACCACGCCATACACATCCCCGATCAGGTTGATCAAGACGGTGATGTCATCAGAAGTCAACGATGATTTATGCAGCGATACTTCTCCGCGCACCGCGTTGGCTCCAACCTCCGTTTTCAATACTTCCACGGCGGCCTGAACGAACGGATTTAGAAATTTCACATCCACTTTCCACCTCCATAAAGGTCGGGGATTTCCCCAACCATGATTTCATTGAGTTGAGCAGGCATGTTCACTCCATTTTCTTGTAAAAAGAAATTCCAAAATTTTGAAAACCGAATTTGGCCGCGCCTGAAATGATCTCTGTGCCGCCCACGAACAACACCCCGCCGGGCCTTAAGGCTTTGCAGAATTTTGCGTACAGCAGATCTTTGGTGGCCGTGGTGAAATAGATCACCACATTGCGACAGACGATCAGATCGAAATTACCTTCGAATGGGTCTTCCAAAAGGTTCTGTTCTTGAAAACGGATATTCCGTTGCAGTTTTTCATTGGCAAAGTATGGAGCCGCTGGCGTGATGTGCCGCTCCTTTTGTGCGCTGGAAAGATTGCGAACATCCTCCACACTGTATGGCCCACGGGAGCGGGCTTTGAGCAGTGCGCCGCGGTCGAGGTCGGTTGCCAGAATGGAATAGCGCTGATGGGGTGCGGCCTCTTCCATCAGGATCGCGAGCGTGTAGGCCTCTGCCCCGGTGGAGCACCCTGCGCTCCACAGTTTTAATCCGCTGGCCTGATTGCATGTTTTCAACAAATGCGGCAGCACCTCGGTGCGGACACTCTCCCAGCGGTTGGGGTCGCGGAAAAATTCAGTGACATTGATGGTCAAATAATTGCGAAACTTTTCGAGCTCACTGGCATCGTTTTTGAGCAGGCTGAAATATTCCTTCCATGTGTTGATGCGTGTGCGCACCAGCCATGAATCGAGGCGGCGTTTCATCTGCTCTTCCTTGTAGCTTTCAAGGTCAATATTGAGCGCTTGTTTGATCGAGGTCTTGATCTGTGTATAAATTTCAGGTTCCATGCTTTGCATCCTGTTTGCTCATTTCACGCACAACCGACTCGATGGCTTTGGCGATCTGCGGGCGCGGCAGAACGGCATCGGCGGCCCCGGCTTCCACCACGCTGCGCGGCATTCCCCACACCACACAGGTGCTTTCGTGTTCGGCGATCACATATCCGCCTGCGCTGTGTAAAATGGACATGCCGATGGCTCCATCACTACCCATGCCGGTCAGGATCACTCCGACCATGTTTTTCCCAAAATGGCGGTTCATCGAATTAAGGGTCACATCCACTGCGGGGCGCACACCATGCACGGTCGGCTTTTGGTTGAGCGCCACCCGTTCATCTTCATCGAAGGTCATGTGAAATCCACCGGGGGCAACCAGAACCTGTCCCGCCAAAAGCGAGTCGCCGGGTTCGGCTTCTTTTACCTTGAGCTGCGAAATGGTGTTGAGCCGTTCTGAAAGCGAGCGGGTAAAGCCCACAGGCATGTGCTGCACAATGACAATGGGAGATGGCAAACTGGATGGCAGCATCGGCAGGATCTCACTCAACGCGCCCGGCCCACCCGTGGATGAACCTATCAGAATAACAGGAGCCTGCCTCGAGTACGGACGAATCGCTTTTTCGGGTTGGCTGGCTGCTGTTGAAGGGGCGATCTTCAACAGGTTGGGAAGAGTCTGCTTAACGCGGGCTTTCGCCGCAAGTTTTATTTTGGTGATGATCTCCGCCATCGCAATGCGGATATCGAGGCGGTTATCGGGTTTTGCAATAAAATCCACTGCGCCAAGCATCAATGCCTGGATCGTTTCGGAGGCGCCCTCTTTTGTGAGGCTGCTGACCATGATGACCGGGCAGGGGAAATCCTTCATGATCTCGCGCAGGGTGGAGAGGCCATCGAGGTGCGGCATTTCCACATCAAGCGTGATGACATCGGGCTGCAATTGGGGGATCAGACGCAGGGCTTCCCTGCCGTTGCTTGCCGAACCGACAACCTGTATCTCAGGGTCTTCGTTGAGCTGTTGAATAATGGAAAAACGCATGAACGCAGAATCGTCCACCACCATTACCCGCAGCGATTTGGGAGAAATGCCGTTGTCGGTCATATACATTTAAGCCAGTAGTTTGGTGATGGCCTTCATCACACGGTCTTGCTCAAAAGGCTTTACGACGAAATCCTTGGCGCCAGATTTGACCGCTTCAAGCACCACCGATTCCTGGCCGAGTGCCGTGAGCATGATGACCCGCGCCTTGGGGTCGAACCCGACGATCTCTTTCAGAGCGGTCAGGCCGTCCATTTCGGGCATGGTCACATCCATCAAAACGATATCGGGGTGGAGTTCCTTGTAGCTGTTGACGGCTTTAAGGCCGTTCTCGGCTTGAAAGACTTCATAGCCGTCGGTGCTGAGCATTTTGGTCAAGCGCACCCGTAGAAATTCTGCATCATCCACGATCAATATTTTCGACATACGATTTTCTCCTTTAGTTTATTGGTTGTCTGCCAATGTTGTTCCATTGAGGTTTTTATATTTCATGTTCCTTCTGTCCGATGACGCGCACCGTTACCCGCCCATCTGCCACATAAACGCGGAGCGTGCGCCCGGTGTGCCCGCCGACTTCCTCCGCTGTGATTTTCATGTTCAAGCGTTGCAGGGTGGTACGGGCTTTTTCCACGTTGCGCGTTCCGATATCGAAGGTGCTTGTCATGCCGGGCGCGACCAACATGTTCGCACCGCCCACCATGCGGACAATGAGTCGGCTTTTGTTTGCGCCTGCCTTGATCATGGCTTCGATCAGATTTGCAATGCCGGTGTCCACATATTTCCCAGCCGTAGATGCTTCATCGTTTTCTGTGCCATTTGCACTTTCTGGCAGAACGGCATGCAACAGACCTGCCACATGGGCCAGGGGGTCGGTCATCGCTATGCCGACACAGGAGCCCAGACCATAGGCAATGAGTACATCTTCGGGATTATGGCTTGCGGCCAGTTCTCCCAATCCCAAGCTGATTGGATCGCTCATACGTCAGTTTTCTTTGCTGTCATCAAATTTTGCAAGGCCTTCATGTCCGGGATGACCCAGAAATCGGTTTCGACACTGCGCGTACCATCCATGAAGTTGGCATGTACCAGCAGCACATGCTCATTGACACCGCCGACCGTGGCCACCACAATATCGAGGATCGCTCCCACCATGTCGACCATGATGGCAGGGGGGCTGGGGCGGAAACTGGCACCGACCGTCTTTGCAACAGAATTCAAAAAGAAGGAGCCGCACAGGTTTCCCAACTCACCCAGTGCCGACCGTTCGAGGGTGCCCAGATGCTGGGTGGAACCCTGCGGCACTCCCATCAGCAGATCGGCAAGTTCGAGGGCTTTGTGGTGCGGAATGATCATCATGATCTGCCCCACCATATCCCCTTCGAAACGCAGGTACACTCCTACGGCATCATTTTCAGGGTCACCAACGACCTTGGGTATCGTCAACAGGGGGACCAGTTCAAGCACCGGGTCGCTGACTTCGATCTTATGCCCGACCATTCCTGAAAAACCATCAGCGGCATTCTTGATCCCTTCACTTGCGATGGTGTTGAGCATTTCCAAAAGTTTTTCATCAAATTGTGCTGTTTCCTGCATACATCCTCACTATATTCCGGCCAGTTTGAACAGGCCAAACACATCCACGATCAACGCAACCTGACCTTCTCCAAGGATGGCTGCGCTGGAAATCCCAGGGATATCGCCGATGAAACTCCCCAACGGCTTCACTACAATATCCTCCTCCCCCAACAACGAATCAACGATCACACCCACCCGCTGTCGGCCCCACTGCACCACCACGGCGTACATGCTCTTTTTCTGTTCCTTGCTGCGCGGCAGATTGAAAATTTCAGAGAGGTCGATCAACGAAAGCACACTTTCCCGCAGCATGGTGACAGGTTTTCGATAGACATGCTTGATCTCAGATTCATCAAGGCGGAAGGTTTCGGTGATCATCACCAGCGGAATGGCAAAGGTGGAATGCTGCACGCGCACCAGCAAGGCGGGCACGATGGCAAGGGTGAGCGGCAAAAAGACATGGAAACGTGTTCCCTGCCCGGGGTTGGTCTCAACCTGCATGGACCCGTTAATGCGCTGGATGTTGGTCTTCACAATATCCAGCCCCACGCCGCGCCCGGAGATATCGGTCACCTTGGAGGCGGTGGAAAGCCCTGCCATGAACATCAGGTCAAGTGCCTGCTCTTCGTTCAGGCTGGCAGCTTCTTCTTCCGAGATCAGGCCTTTTTGAACAGCGCTCTTGCGTAATTTGTCTGTATTGATCCCGCCGCCATCATCTTCAACGGTCAAAATAATGCGTCCCTGTTCATGGCGGGCGGTGAGGGTGATCTTGCCCCGGGCTGGTTTGCCCGCTGCGATGCGCTCCTCAGGGGTTTCGATGCCGTGATCCACAGAATTGCGGACGAGATGAATGAGCGGGTCGTTGATCTCTTCCAGCATGGAGCGGTCCATTTCGGTCTTTTCACCGTGAATGGCAATGTCGATCTGTTTCCCAACCTTCAACGACATATCATGCACCATGCGCGGGAACTTGCCGAACACACTTGCGATCGGCAGCATACGGATGTGCATCACTTCTTCCTGCAGTTCATCGGTGATGCGGCCCAAATGCGTGATGGTTTCTGTAATGATGTCGTAGTTGCTGTTCATGCGAGTCATGCGGCTGTGGATCTGTCTTAAGTGATTTCGGTCTGTGATCAGTTCCCCCACCAGATTGACAAGATTATCAAGGCGTTCCACATTCATGCGGATGGCCATATCGGTGCTGCGCCTGCCAAATGGATTGTGACTGCGCCGCTCCACACCACCCGCCTTGGAGCGATCGCCTCCCACTTTAACCGACGCCTGCTCCTGCTGCAAAATGCCTTTTCCACCCGAAAGCACGAGCCTGCCATTGACCGAAATTTCTTCAATACCTGAAAGTCTCGTCAACGCCGCGCTGACCTGTTCGAACGATTGCGAAGATGCCACCGTGGCTGAGAACTCGCGCACACTCGCCGCTGATTCGATCTCCGCTTGTGACGGGGTCATCGTTTGGATTTCGCCTGCATCCTGCAAGGCCATCATCAATTGAAAGGCACGCGCTGCAGATGCCATGCTGTTCACGTCGATCACTGCCTGGATGTGGAAGATGCCATCGGGAAGGTCGGCACCAGTTTCAGGTTCAGGGGTGAAGCGGGCTTCCTGTCGGGGAGTTTCTTCGCCGATCAATCCCTTCAGCGCAAAAACGATTTCCTTCATATCCACATCACAGACCTGCGAATCACAGACTTCATCGCGCAGCAGCCGCAAATGGTCCACCGCTTCAAGACAGACGTTGATCAGCTTGCTTGTGATCTGAATATCATTTTTGCGGACGCCATCGAGCACGGTTTCCATGGCGTGGGTGAGATCGGTCATGCGTTGATGCCCGATCATGCCCGACATGCCCTTGATGGTGTGTGCCGAGCGGAAAACCGTCTGCACCAATTCAGGGTCTGCTTCTCCATGTTCCAGACGGAGCAGGCTGTCATCCAGGGCTTGTAGATGTTCATCAACTTCAGCTAGAAAAATGGGCAGTTCTTCTTCGTTGATATCAAAAATGATTTCCATAAATGGGGCTCCAATGTCTCACCGTCAAAGTTAACACAGCCCTCTGTTTTTTCCTGTAAAGCAGCCGTAAAGAGAAACCAAAAAACGGGTAAATTCTTTACGCCCGAAAATA
>DAOQPR010000001.1:0-20784 GCA_035333265.1 Anaerolineales bacterium | reverse complement strand
GTTGGGGGCTGGGCGGGTTCTGCGAGGGCTTCTTCCGTTTCTGAAACGAGAAGTTTTCGCAGTTGGTCGAGCGATTCGGGTTTGCTTTCTTCTGCCAGTAATTCCTGTATTTTGACCTGATCCTGCACGGCCTGGAAGATCTCCTGCCGCAGGATGATCAACTCACGCGGGGCATCAATGCCGATCTTGATGCGGTCTCCTTCGATGTCAAGAACGGTGACGGTGATGTTGTCTCCGATGGTGATGCTTTCATTGATCTTGCGTGATATGACCAGCATAAGAAATGCTCCAGTGGGTGGGATGTTAACGCAGATAGTCGAAGAGGCTGAGCGCCGAGATCGCGCGCTGGCTGACCTCCAGCACGGCTTCGTAGGTGGTCTGCTGATTGGCAAGCAGGGCAATGCCTTCGGCCATGTTGGTGTCTTCGTTTTTGGAGAGCAGGCTGCGGGTTTCCAATTTTACGGTTTCGAGGAAATTCGCCGCCGAATCGACCTGACGCATCCGCGCACCGTTTGAAGTGCGGTATTGGTCGAGGGTTTCAAGCGAAGATTTCAACGCGCTCAGCGTGGATTCCAAAGTGAGCGGGTCTGTTACGGGGTCGCCTGTATCCTGAATGTTGTTTTGCTGCAAGGCGTTCGAAGCGAGGATCATATTTTGCAGGAAGCCCAGAATGGCCTGGTCGCCGCGCACATTCAAGGTGACCGATTGGTCCGGGCCGAGGCTGCGCTGAATATTGCCCTGGTCACCGAGATAGGTGATGACCTTGGGGGTGAAAGGGTTGCCCTGATAATCGGGCAGGGTGGCCGCGGCATCGCTCAGGGCAAAGGCTTTTTGGTTGACCTGATAACCTGAAAAAATGTACTGCCCATTGACTGAGGTGTTGCCCAATTCCACCGCCTGGTTAATGAGGGTTTGCATTTCGGTGGCCAGTGACTCGGCGCGTTCCCTGCCTGAGAGCGAGTCGTTCAATCCGCGCAGGATGAGGTTGTTGGCCCGAACGGCAAGCTGTTCCAGTTGGTCGAAGGCGTTGTCGGTGGCGGTCATCCAGTTTTGGGTGAGTTCGGCTGTGTCGGTGTACGATTCGAGCGTTTGCAAATGGGAGCGCAGACTCAGACTCGCCGAGGCGTGTGTGGGGTCTTCAGAAGCGACCTGAAAATTTTTGCCTGAAGCGATTCTGTTCTGCAATTTGCTTACCTTTTCCAGATTATCTGCCATGTTTTGAATGGCGCCATCGGTCATCATTTGGTGTGTGATTCTCATATCAGCTCCCTGGGCTTACAGCCCAACCCGCCCCATGCGATTGATGACCAGATCGAGCAGGTCATCGTAGGCGGTCAATACCCGGGCGGCGGCTTGATAGGCTTTTTGGGCCTTGGCCATGTTGGCGGCTTCTTCATCCAACGAAACCCCAGCCATCGACTCACGTTGGTTGCCGAGGGCATCTGTGACAAGCCCATGCTGGTAGGAATGGTCAGTGGCGCGTTTGGTGAGTACGGCCAGTTCGGTGATCTGGGAATTGTAGAACTCGTTCAATGTGGCTGTGCCTGCCTTCATCCCTTTGACCGTTTTCAAGCCTGCGATCTGCAGGGCAATATCATTGTTGCCAGCCTGATTCGCCGCACTGGAAGTGGCAATGCTGGCCGCGTCCACCGCGGGGTTGACCGAAATGCTGAGCGCATCGCTGCCGCCAAAGAAATTTAATCCTGTGGCATTGTTCAAGCCGTAGCCGCTGTTGTGAATGGTGTTCACTTGTGAGATCAGCCCGCCTGCCAGAGTGTTAAGCCCGTTCAATTGATCCACCAATACACGGTCGCGCACTTCGAGAAGGCCTTTCAGTTCGCCGCTGGGCGGGGTTAATTGTTGGTTATCGCTCCAATACACATCCAGAATACTGGTGTCGCTGGGGTTGGCGCGGGTTTCGAGCGTGAACGCATCATGCCCCACCACCAGCACATGCCCGCCGAGCGAGACGAGCACCTCTCCGTTCTTTTGCTCGGTGGAAACCGCCCCCGTGAGTTTGGCGAGGCGGTCAAGGGCCACGTCGCGCTTGTCCAGCAGGTCGTTGGGTTGTTCGCCAACCGAAATCACCCGCGAAATGTTTTCGTTCAGGCGGGCGATATCGCCTGCCAAAGTGTTGATCTCTTCCACCTGGCTTGAGACCGTGAGATTCTGGTCACTGCGCAATTGCATGATCTGGGTGGCGCGGCGGTTGAAGGCGGTTGCCAGCGAGGCGGCATTATCCAGAAGGACGGTCCGCAGGCTGGTGTTGGTGGGGTCGTTGGAAAGGGATTGCCAGCCAGCCCAGAACTGGTCAAGTTTTGGGAGCAATCCATCGGCTGAGGTTTCGGCGAGGACCGATTCCAGTTGTGAGAGAATGCCGCTTTGGGTTTCCCAGTTTCCAGCTTCGGAGGAAACGGCGCGATAGCGCCCGTCGAAATACGAAATGTTGAAGCGTTGAATCCGATCAATGGTGACGCCCGCGCCGCGCTGTCCTGCTCCGGTGTAATATTCTGCGCCGTTGATGGAGGAAGGTGTTTCAGCCGTGAGCACCGCCGATTGACGGCGGTAACCCGGTGTGCTGGCATTGGCAATGTTGTGCTCGGTGATTTCCAACACCTGCGAATGGGTGAGGACGGCTTGCAAGGCGATGGAGATACCGGAGGAGATGGTTGGCATGGTGAAGCCTCAAGCGCGTCTTTCCACGCCCAAACCTGCTGCAGGTTCCTGACGTTTGCTCGCATCTTTGGGAGAGCGGTAGCCCGCCTCGGGTTGGAAGATGTCTATGAGGAAGGATTGGGTCGCCTTCAGCCAATCGAGCTTGGTGAGGGCGAGGGCCTGGCTGGCGTGATTTAGCTCGCGTGCCTGGCTGGTGAGGCTGTAAATGCCATCGGTGAGGTTTTTGATACGGGCGGCGTCTTCGGGTTTGAGGAAGGGCAACAATGCCTGAATGGAGGTTTCCGCCAGTTGGACATCAAGTGCAAGGGATAATGCCTGAACGACCTGACGACACTTGTCTTCGAGCATGCTGATCTTGTCGAGCAGGGCTTCCTTGTCTTCCACGATCTGCAGGATCTGATTCGGTTCGTTCAGGAGGGAAACACGTTCTTTTTTAGAGAGTGCCAACAGGTCTTGCAGTGCGCGGAAGAGCAGCACCAGTACCTGTTCCAGTTCATAGCGTTGTTTTGTGAGTTCTTCTTCATTGACCATCGCAGGAGTCCTTCATGGTTGGCTTACTTGGGAAATAGTTTTGCTAACAGCTTGCGGGCGAGTTCACCGACTTGCACGGTGTAATCGCCGCTCTGCACTTGTTGTTTGAGCATTGCCAGCCGCTCGCTTTCCACCTCTTCGGTGTTGCCGAGGGCGGCCCGGGCTTTCGCCAGCAAGCGCGCATTTTCAGACATTTCCACTTTGTCCTGTCCGCCGCGCGTAGATTCCACCTCGCCGGCCTCATCGCGTTTTTCGATGGGGTTGGCGTTTTCGGTGGCTTTCGTGGAAAGCGGTTGAATTCCAGTGGGTTCAATTTTCATGGGTAGGGTTCTCCTGCAAGGTTAATGGTCTCACAATACCATTATCGGCACTTTTTCTAAAAACATTATGCCTTGCGAAGATTAATTGCCTCTGAAATCATCGTGTCAGTCTGTTGAAAGGCCTTGAGCGACATGCTCAAATTGCGCTGCAGGATCGTGAGGCTGGTGAGTTCCTGGGCAAGGTCGGTGTTGGAATTTTCGACCTTGAATCCGCTCAAGGTGCCGAAATTCTCCGCGCCAGGGTCACCTGCTTGTGCCGCGCCAGAGACCTCCGACTCGAGCAGGATGTTGTTGCCGTTGTCGGTCAACCCGCTGGGGTTGGGGAAGCGCGTCAATTGCACTGTGCCGACCTCTACTGTGGCTCCATCCGCATCGGTGGCAGTGACCACACCCGTGGACGAAATGCTGATGTTGGTCATGCCTTCGGCGATCTCGCCATCCCAAACGAGCGGGTAGCCGTTGGCGTTGACGAGGGTCCGTTCTGCATCCAGCGAGAATTGTCCATCGCGGGTGTAGCCGATCGTCCCATCGGGCAGGGTGACGCTGAAAAATCCATCGCCCTGAATGGCCCAATCGAGCGGATTGGAGGTGGCCCGTAGGGAGCCTTGCATGGTCAGCAGTTGGGAACTGCGCATTTGTGTCCCTTCCTTGAGTTGGGCATTGAGCATCTCTTGAAAGTTCGAGCGTGTGGCTTTGTAGCCTGCCGTGTTGACGTTGGCCAGATTGCTGCTGGTCACATCCAGATCGAGCATATGGCTGAGGATATCCTGCCGTGAAATATTGAGCGTGTGAAAAAGGGAGGATGGCATGTGATGGACTCCTTATCCGATCCGTCCAAGCGAAGCGATGGTTTTGCCGAGCAATTCATCCTGGTTTTGAACCAGTTTTTGCGCGGCTTCATAAGAACGCCCGACCTCCACCAATTGCGTCATCAATTGAGATGGATTGGCATTGGAGGTTTCCAGATACCCCTGCACCACCTGCGGTACTTCCTCACCTGTCGAAGCGGCAGGACCTGTGAACAGGTTGCCTTCGGTGTGCTCCAACTCCGCTTCGGGGTCGGCAAATACGCCAATGCCGAGGGTGGCTACTTCGGTGCCATTCACGCTGAGGATGCCTTCGGGCGAAACGGACACCTCTCCATCGGGAAGTTCAATGGCCTGCCCCGCATCATCCAGGACCTGATACCCGTCCACTGTTACGAGGGTATTTTCAGCGTCTCGAAGGAAGCGGCCATCACGGGTGTAGCGATTGCCATCGGGGGTTTTGACCGTGAAAAAACCGCTGCCTTGCAGTGCAAAATCCAAAGGATTGTTCGTGTTCTGCATGGCACCCGCTCCAAAGTCAATAAACTCCTGCCCGACCTGTGTGCCAAGCCCCAACGTGCCGACGAATTCGATCGGGCTGGTTTGTAAATTCCCATTGGTATACACCGCCTGCTCCGGCATGAAATCCTGTGCGGTGGTCAGAATTTGTTTGAAGCCCGGGGTTTGCAGGTTGGCGATGTTGTGACTGATCACCTGCTGGCGATTGGCATTCATCACCATGGCGGAAACGGCGGAATATAGTCCTTTGATCATGGTCTTCTCTCCATTTTATTTTCTCTGCTGAAAGCTCAATACCAGTTGAACTTCTTCACGGCTCATGCTGAACTGACGGGCGATCTCCACATCTGACATATTGGCTTCCGACATCGCACCGATCAGGCGGTTGCGCTCCAAAACCGACGAAACCGAATCAACGGTCTGGTTTTGGCTGGTTTTTTCCTGTGAAATATTTAATAAAGCCTTGAAATCAGATTGTCCCATCACACCGGTTGAGGGTGACGCTGCAGCCTGCGGAGGGTTGGCGACCAGTCCGCGCATTTCCTCCACCAGCGGAGCCATGCGTTTTGCCTGTGCCTGACGGTTCTGCGCCAGGGCGGTCTCTCGCGCCAGTTGCAGCACGTACAATGAATCTTCGAGGGATACTTTGGAAATATTGCTCATGATTCCATCATCGCTTTCAGGGAAACAAGGGCGCGGGCATGAAGCTGACACACTCGCGATTCGGTGATATCGAGCACCTTGCCGATCTCTTTGAAGGTCAATTCCTCGTTGTAGTACAGGGAGAGTACCAACTGTTCGCGTTCATCAAGGCTTTTGATGGCTTCCGCCATATCCTCGGCCATGTCTTTTTCTTCGAGCAGATCCAGCGGGTTGGCCTGTTTTTCATCGCCATATTTTTCGTGGAGCGGCACTTCACCTTCATGGTCGCCTTCCATCATCATATCCAGTGAGACCAGCACGCGGTTCGTATCTGCCAGGCCCTGCTGCACATCTTCAACATTGGTGCCCAGATACGAGGCGATCTCATCTTCGGTGGGTTCGCGGAAATTTTCCGACCAGAGCGTCGTGATGGATTTCTGGATCAGGCGCGAGCGTTTGCGGGCCGCGCGCGGCATCCAATCAGTGGTGCGGAGGTAATCCATGATCTTGCCGCGGATCCTCAGGCTGGCATAGGTGCTGAACTTGGTGTTGAATTTCGGGTCGAAGTGATCCACCGCTTCGATCAAGCCGATCAAACCCTGATGGGCGAGGTCTTCGTAATCACTCCCACGTTCACGGGTCACACCCATGCGCCCCAGCAAATAATGGACGAGGGGCACGGATTGCAGGACCAGTTTCTCCCGCAATTCAGGAGAGCGGTTTGCGATGAATTCCTCCAAAATTCCTGTGGCTTCCATTTGCATGACCATGCTTTTACTTCACCTCTGACGGGCTTGAAGGGTCAAGACCGCTGGTTTCTTCAGGTTGTGCGTCTTTTCTCTGTGACGTGGTGGCCGAGCTGATCTGACGGGCGATGATGGCCAGCAGGCCGCCGATGACCACCAGTGAAACGCTTGTGCGAAATACAAAATCGAGCAGGGTGGAGCCCTTCACCAGCAAAACGCCAGACACCGTAAAAAAAACAAGCACCAGAAAAATCACACTGACCGTGATCGTGAACTCGACCAGAACAGGGGCAGGAGCGTTTGCAGCCGCCTGTTTGGATGAGTCTGCCTTTTTCTTTTCTTCTTCGGCAGGGTCCTGCCGTTCCAGTGAGATCTCGTTATCGGCCACGGGGTTGGTCCTTTTTACTTATTCCATTCCTTCGCGAATAACGCAGAGACCAGCCGCTGTGGGTCGGCGGTTTCCAAATGGCGGGCTGTTTCCCTGCCATTGGTAAAGTAGCTGAGCGGCACCGAGCTCTTGCGCGCAAAATTGTATAAGCCGCCGAAGTGATAGGTCTCATCCAACTTGGTGATGATCACGCCATCAAGGTTGAACACGCCCAGCGAAGCAGATAACTGGAACAGGTCTGCTTCCTTGGTGGTGGCAGGCGCAACCAGATAGGTGCAGCGCGAGGGCATTTCCGAGAGCAGTGCGCCGAGTTCGATCATTTGCTTTTCATTGCAAGGGTTGTAGCCTGGGGTATCCACCAGATACAGGTCGCTGGCTTGTGAGGTGTTGAAGGCTTCGTTCAAATCCTGCGGGGTGTAAACGAGTTTCAACTCAAGCCCGAGTGCATCGGTGTAGGCTTTTGCTTCGGCAATGGCGCCCGTGCGCACGGTGTCAGCACATACCCATGTGACCGACTTGTGCAGTCCCTGCCTGAAGAACAAAGCGAGTTTGGCCACCACACTGGTCTTGCCGCTTCCACTGGGGCCGACCACCGTCACAATATTGTTCGAGATGAAATTGCCCGCGCCCTTTTGCACGCGCAATTCCGCGCCCATCAATTGCACGATGGACCGTTTGCAGGCTTCGGCATCTGCAAGTGTGACAGGGCTGAGGGTTTCCAGCGCCAGGTTTAGCAAACCTTCGACGAGGGAAACATCCACGCCTTGGTGGGTCAATTGCTGCTGGATCTTTTTCAGCGATGGAGGAAGGTAGCGTTCATTCGTCGGGACGGCTGATTCTGTTTTTTGAACAGGATCAGCCATCGGGGCGGATGGATTCGGCAGCGGGTTCAGGTTCAATTTCAGGGGCGGGGGCAAAGTCGCGGGCTTTTTTACGGCGGGGAGTTCCCATTCGATCTCTGGTCTTTCTTCCACTGTTTCGGGTTGCGGCGTTTTGGCTGCGGCCACCACTTCCACTGCCGATTTTTTCCACGGGTTCCAAATGGGGCCTTCGGGCACTTCGCGCATCGAAACAACAATGGCATCAGAACCGAATTCCTGTTGAACCAGTTGCAGGGTTTGAAGAGTTGAATCTGCCTTGAATGTTTTTGTGACCATGTGGACCTCTAATCGAGTTTGACCATGCCGTGCGCCTTCACCCTGGTGCCATGCCCGACCTCAGAAAATGCCATCACGATCAGGTTGGGCAGGGATTGATCCACCAACCTGCGGAAGGCCAGCCGCAATTCGCGCGGGCAAATGAGGATGGGAAAGTGACCGAGTTGGGCGAGGGCTTCCATTTGTTCGCCTGTTTTGAGTAAAACCTTCTGCGCCATGCCCGCATCAATGCCAAAGCCTGGGCTGCCTTCTGAGTTGACGAGCGAGGCGCGCAAGGCGGTTTCCAATTGCGGTGCAAGGGTGAAAACATGCAGTGTGTTGGCTTCATCTTTGTATTGACTTGAGATGGTGTGCGCCATGCTCTGGCGAACGGCTTCAGCGAGAATGTGCGGGTCGCGGGTCATGGGGGCGTTGTTGGCGAGCACTTCCAAAATTCCGCTCAAGTCGCGGATGGGCACACGTTCGCGTAACAGGTTGCGGAGGACGCTTTGAATTTCGCCGAGGTTGAGCAATTCAGGAGTGACGCCTTCCACCGAGGCGGGCGCTTTCTGGCGGAGTTGATTTAACATCTCCTGCACCAGTTGACGGCTGAGTAATTCTGCGGCGTTTCCGCGCACCACTTCAGTGAGATGGGTGCAGATCACCGAAAGCGGAGTGACCACGGTGTAGCCTCTTGCTTCGGCTTGATTCTGTTCGGCGCTGCTGATCCAAATGGCGGGCAGGCCAAAGGCTGGTTCAGAAGTGGGGATGCCCTGCAGCGGGTCTTCGATATCGGAGCCTGGAATTGCCATCAGACGGTCGAGCATGATCTCGCTGGCGGCTACTTCCTGTCCGCGGATCTTGATGCGATAGGATTGCGGTGACAGGCGCAGGTTGTCGCGGATGCGGACAACGGGGAGGATGAAACCCATTTCGCTCATCAACTGTCGGCGGATGCTGGTGATGCGGCGCAGTAAATTATCCTGATTGTCTTCATCGATGATGGGAATCAGGCTGTATCCGATTTCCAGTTCGATCGGGTCCACGACGACCATTTCCAGCATTTGTTCGGGGGTTTCGGGTTCGGTGGGTCGGGCTGGCAGCAGGGTGGCTGCTTCTGCCACAGCAACGGCTTTGGCCTGTTCGCGGTTGACGAAATAGGCGGCCACTCCGAGCCCAACACTGACCAGCACAAAAGGCAGGGTGGGCAGGCCTGGTACAAGGGTCATCAAGCCTACTACAAGCGCACCGACTGCCAACACGTTGAAGTTTGAAACCTGTGCCGAAACTTCGGTGCCAAGCGATGATTCAGAGGTGGAGCGGGTGACGATGAGACCTGCGGCGGCAGAGACCAGCAGCGAAGGCACCTGGATGGCCAACCCCGCGCCGATGGTGAGCAGAACATAGGTTTGCAGGGCAGTGGTCAGGTCCATGCCGCGTTGAACGGCACCGATGACAAATCCGCCGATGATGTTGACCAGCATGATGATAATGGCGGCGATGGCATCGCCTTTGACAAATTTACTGGCACCGTCCATTGCGCCGTAAAAATCCGCTTCCGCTTCGATCATCTTGCGGCGTTGACGGGCCTGGTTTTCGTCAATGAGCCCTGCGTTGAGGTCGGCATCAATGGCCATTTGCTTGCCTGGCATGGCATCGAGGGTAAAGCGGGCAGCCACTTCAGCCACACGGCCTGCGCCGCTGTTGATGACCACGAATTGAATGATCATCAAAATGAGGAAGATGACCACACCGACCACATAATTGCCGCCGACAATGAGATTGCCAAAGGTGGTGATGATCTGTCCCGCTTCGCCGCTGAGCAGAATCAGGCGGCTGACCGAGACGTTGATTCCGAGGCGGAACAATGTGACCAAAAGCAAAACCGTGGGGAAGACCGAAAATTCCATCGGCTGTTTGATGAACATGGTCAACAACACAATGCCGATGGAAACCGCAATGCTTAATGCCACGGCAAGGTCAATGATGAAGGCGGGCAGCGGCAGAAGCAGCATGCCAACCAGAATGACCAGGCTGAGCGCCATGACAATATCTTTTGAACGCAACAGGTTTTGCAGTGCGGCAATGATCGGATTCGGAGCGGGCGGGGTGATGGTGTTTGTGGTCATTAGATTGGTAAGTGGTAATTAGTAATTGGAGTCTGCGAAGGCTGTTTTGCCGCGCAGTTTGGAGGCACGGATTTGAACCACGAAGCCACGAAAACATGGAGGAAACCAAAAAGGAATCTCCGTGCCTCTGTGTCTCCGTGGTTTGCAATTGAATTCATGTCAAATTCCTTTTTCTGCGAAGGCTGTTTTGCCTCGCAGTTTGTAAACGTAAGCCAGTACTTCTGCCATGGCCAGATACAGATCTGAGGAGATCTCCTGGCCGATTTCGATGGTTTTATAAATGGCGCGGGCAAGCGGAATATTCTGCACCACGGGGATGTGGTTCTCGCGCGCGATCTGCACGATCTTTTCTGCCACGTGGTAGGGTCCCTTTGCCAGCACTTTGGGGGCTTTCATGCCTTCGTTGTATTCAATGGCAATCGCAAGGTGGGTTGGGTTGGTGACGACCACAGTGGCCTTGGATACATTTGCCATCATGCGTCCACGGGCCATGCGCCTCTGCATCCCGCGGATGCGGCTCTTCAGCAGCGGATCTCCTTCGGAGCGCTTCATCTCCTGTTTGATCTCATCCTTGCTCATGCGCAGGTTCTTGTACAGTTCCCAGCGTTGGTAGGCATAATCAGCCACGGCAAGGACGAGATACATGCTGCCGACACGGATGGCGAGTGAGAGGCAGATATCCACAAAATCGTTGACCGAGGTTCTCAAGTCAAATTGAGTGAGTGAGACAAGTTCGAAAAACCTCGAGCGTAGGAAACTGTATGCCACCCACGTCACCCAGCCTAATTTAAGTAAAGACCGCAGCAGTTCGATCAATCCGTGTGTGGAAAAAATTCGCTTGAAGCCTTCGATGGGATTCAGCCGCTTCGCATCGAATCCGATCTTTTTGCCTGCCCATAAAAATTGGGTTTGCCCTGCGGTGACGGCGACCCCAGCCAGCATCAACCCGAAGAGCAAAAAGGCCAGGGTAGGCAGGATGGCCGCGCCATAAAGGAAGAACATGCCGCGCACCGACTCGACACTGACTTCAGTTGTAGGGAGTTGGGTGATGGTTTCGACCAGCAGAGATTGGAATTTCAACCCAAGCTGCAACCCTGGTCCGCGCAGCAGAAAAGCACCTGAGAGGATCACCACAGCAGTGATCACTTCCTGACTGCGGACAACCTGGCCTTCTTCACGGGCTTCCTGTAAACGATGGGGGGTTGGGGCTTCGGTTTTATCTGCCATGGGTCAGGTCACTCCACAAATAAAAGCATGCTTTCAGCCATGTTCTTGAAAAGGGACGACACATACGGAAAGATGACAGAAAAGGTCAGGCTCATGGCGATCATTGCAACCACCACTTTCACAGGTAGGCCCAGAAAATAAACCTGTACCTGTGGCGCCACCCTTGAAAGCAGGCCCAGGGTCAGGTCGGTGAGGACGAGGGCCGCGATGATGGGCATGGCCATGTGAATGCCCGCGGCGATGAAAACGGAAGTCGTTTTGAGCAGGGTTTCCATTCCGTCGAAGGGCAGGCTGCCATTCAACGGAACAGCCTCAAAGGTTTTTTGAATGGCGATCAAAACGAGGTGATGACCGTTGATGACCAGGAAGATCATGGTGGCGGTCATTACAAAGATCTGGTCGAAGGCTGAGCCTGATTCGCCAAGTGCGGGGTTGAAAATGCGGCTGGATTCAAAGCCGCTGCCTGTGCCCATGGCCGCACCCGCCATTTGAATCGCACCGAAGGCGAGGTCTGCTGCAAAGCCGATGAGGGTGCCGATCAAAATTTCCCTGCCGATGGCAAGGCTGTATGCGAAGGTACCGATGGCGGCTGCCTCTGGCGGCAGGGGCTGCCAGGGGAGCAGCACAAACGCCAACACCAATCCGAGCCCGATGCGCACTTGTGAGGGGATGTTTTGTCCGCCAAACACAGGCACGTGAACCAGAATGGCCATGATGCGGGTAAAAGCCAAAAAGAATAACTGTGCCTGGGCAACAGAAATGGTCATGACAAGTCGTGTATCCTTGCTGTGATAATACTTGAACCCCCTTTTTATGTCCGTAAATGTAGGGTGAAGCAAAACTAAAGACGGCGTAAATAAATAATCCCCAAAAAGGGGATTATTTGACCTCCTGAAAAAGGGCGGTGAAGGAATGCATTTTGGCCGCCACGAGCGATTTTCAATTCACAAGGCAAGGCTTATTTTTCGAACATGGGCGGCAGGGTGAACAGCACACGACAACCCATATCAGAGTCTTTGATGGTGGCGCTTCCACCGCAGACCTCAGCCACTGCCCGGACAATGGTCAACCCGATCCCCAGCCCTTCAAATGGACGGTCATCGCCTTGTTGGATCTGATAGTATCGTTCGAAAACTTTTTCGCGCAGTTCCACGGAGATGGATGACCCTGAATTTTCCACGCTCAACATGCAGCCTCCAAATCCATTTCTGCGCAGTTGAATGATGATGCGCGCACCATCAGGGCTGAACTTGCAGGCATTATCCACCAAATGAAAGACCGCACGGCTGAAATCATTTTCAGATGCGTACAACAGCATATCTTCCTGCACTGCGACTTGAACATCCAAATTCTTTACCTGGTAACGGGTCGTTACATCACGGATGGGTTTCAAAAGACCATCGTTCAAATTGATCGGAATGCGTTTTGAACTGAGTTTCCCCTGGTCGATGTCATTCAAGAGGATCATATCCTCGGTCAGCTTGAACAGTTTTTGTGTGCTGCTCAACATGCTTTCCAGATACCAGTTCATATCGTCGGCCCTGCCATGAAACTTTTCCTTCATCGCCATGGTCAAGTTGGCCATGATGACCGTGAGCGGCGTGCGAAGTTCATGCGCCAGATTTGTTGAAATGCTGTTGCGCATTTGTTCGAGCCGATCTTCCATTTCACGCAGGCCGCGCTGGTGGCCGATATTGCCGCGGCGCAGAATCGCTTCAACCCGCGAGACCAACTCATCGGCATTGAAAGGCTTCGAAACATAATCATCGGCGCCTAATTGCAGCCCCGCGATCTTATCCGCTGTGAACGTGCGCGCAGTTAAATAAATGAAGGGGATCGTGGCAGTCTGTGGGTTGCCTGCCAGAAACCGCTTAATGCTGAAACCATCGGGCTTGGGCATCATCACATCGCAAATGATGATATCGGGCAGTTGTTCCCGCGCCATGCGAATCCCTTCGTTGCCGTCAATGGTGGAGAAAACCTCAAAGCCCTGTATCGTCATCACTGCCTTCAAACCCAACAGCAGTTTGGGATCATCGTCGATCAGGAGCATTTTCCTTATTGGAGGATTGGGAGAAGTATCTGGCATGGTTTGTGTTTCCTGTTTCAGTTTCGCTTGGAAGCTGGAAGCCCGCCTCAAAACGGACCCGAAACCTGACTGCTCCTTCCATTTGAAAAGAGTCAGCACTGTGATTACATCGTTAATTCGGGCGGTCGAGGCTTTGTTGAATACGCGCCGCCAAAAGATCTGGATCCAGGGGTTTGACGAGGAAGCCGCTGGCGCCCATTCTGGCCGCTTTTTGCACCACTTCAGGAAAAGCCAGCGACGAAAGGAAGAAGATCTTCGTCCTGTTCAAAAGCACCTCTGAATTCAGGTGCTGGATCAAATCCAAACCGTTTACTCCCGGTAATTGGGTATCGATCAACAAGGCATCGGGAAGATGCTGCGCCAATTGCTGGCGCAAATGATCGGCCTGGGCACATATGATCGGGGTCATCTGGTGACGGGTGAGTGCCAGTTTGATCAGGTCACATTGCAGTGCGTTCGGTTCGAGGATGAGAATGGATGCTCTTTCGCGTTTCATTTTGTCACCTTGTTGGGAATACCCCCGAAGCCTTCATGCTGACTTTGAGTTCTTCCAGTTTGTGGGGAGTCAGTTTGAGAATATTCAAAGATTCAGGGTGGATCTGTGAATCAAGAATGACTGAATTTTCCAGTTGATAATCTACAGCGAAAGCGTTTGCCAGATTGACGATGGCAGGCAGGCGCTGGTTGCCCCGCGCAAACGAGGGCGCATGGTGGAAGCGGATCGCATCCACAAGGATCACGGGGAAATTCCAATGCTCGGCGATCAAACTGCCGACCCGGGCGTGGTCGATGCCGATCAGCTTTTCTTCCACCTGCCATAACGGCATTTGATATTTCTCCACATAATCGGCAATTCTGGAGTAATTGGATAGCACCGCCTGATCGAGCAATAGTTTGCCGATATCATGAATCAAGCCTGCCACATATGCCTGTTCGGGGTCTGGATAATGAAAGACCTGGGCCAGCCATTCAGAAGCCATACCGACCACCAGTGCATGGCGCCACAATTCCCCCGCACCCAGGCGGTAGCCTTTCAAACTCCGTCCCATCATGCTGGTTGCAGAAGATGTCAGCAGGATCGATTTGAGTCGACGCAGGCCGATGTGCATGACCGCATCATGCAGATTCGAACAAGTGCGGGAGTATCCGAGTGAGGCCGAATTGGAAATTTGCAGGGCCAGCGCGGTCAATACCTGATCGAGCCCGATCATACCCACCAGAGAATCGATCGTCACATCCTGCCTGTCAACCTCCCGCAAAATATGCGAGACGCTGGTCGGCATGGGCTTGAGCAACTCAATGGAACGGATGATATCTTCAACGCTGATAGCTGGCATATCGGTGCTTTCTGATGGCTTCCTAGTGAACCAACTCGGGCAGGCTGGTGAATAGGGTGTGTGTGAACGTGATGGAGTGTTGCAGCATCCATGACCCGAGCAGTACCAGCACGAGAATGATGCCGATGATCTTGGGAATGAAGATTAAGGTGGATTCGTTGATCTGGGTCGCTGCCTGCACCAGGCTCACCAGACTACCGATCAACAGGCTGACCAGCAAAATGGGTCCTGCCAGAATCAACGCCATGACAATTGCATTTTGTCCGAGGGTTAGTACGTAGGCTTCAGTCATTGTTCACCTCATGAACCGCCAGCAAAACTCAAAACCAGGCTGCTGGCCAGCAGATACCAGCCATCCACCATGACGAACAGGAGCAGTTTGAACGGCAGGGAAACCAGGGATGGGGGCAGCATCATCATGCCCAACGAAAGCAAAATGCTTGAAACAACCAGATCGATCACCAAAAATGGAATGTAGATCACAAAGCCCATTGTGAAGGCTGTTCTGAGTTCGCTGATGACAAAGGCTGGGAAGAGGGAAACGGAGGGGATGTCATCCAGTGTGGCGGGTTGGGTTTCATTTCCCATGTCAATGAAAAGTTGAATGTCTTTTTCGCGGGTCTGCTTGAACATGAAGTCGCGGATCGGGGCTTGGGCCAGTTTCAGCGCAGTTTTCTGGTCGATCTGTTGGTTGATGTAAGGCTGGATCGCCTGTTCATCCATTTGTTTGTACACAGGCGCCATGATGAAAAAGGTCAGCAAAAGTGACAACCCAATGATGACCTGGTTCGGCGGAATGGACGGTGTGCCGATGGCATTGCGCACCATTGAAAGCACGATGACGATGCGGGTAAATGAAGTGCCAAGGATCAGAACCGTCGGCGCCAGTGACAGCACGGTCATCAGCACGAGCAGTTGCACACCGGAAGTCACCTGTTTGGGGTCGGGAGATTGTCCATCCACGGTGAGTGAGACACCAGGCACGGCAGAGCATCCGCTGGCGAGCAGGACCACTGAAAGCGCAAGGACGATCAACAGCACAGGCCTTTTAAGCGGACGGTGAGATTTCTTTTGCTCTGGTGATGTGATGAGAGGAAGGGATGTGTTGAGCATGGCTGGTTTTATTCTTTTGAATGTGCATTCAAGGTGGGAATGTTGAAAGACCGCATGACAGAGCCGAAATCCAAACTGGCGGCAGGTTGGGTTTCCTGCTCAAGCAGGGAAGGATCGCCTTCAATCGGGGCAATGAGTGCGATACTTTGGTCGGTGGCGCCGATCAGCAGTTTTTGATCGCCGATCATGACCAGGTGAAGGGCCTGCTTCGGTGACAACCGAATGCTCTCCACCAGATGCAGTTGACGGGTCTTCTTCGTCAACGGGTTGGCTTGTGACCAGCGTTTGAAGATCACAGCACTGCCCAGAATGAGCAGCAAAACCACGATCAGTTTTACGAAGGCACTGAGAAAATAAAAGGGGGTGGAATCAAGCGGGTCTTGCGACACGCTTGAGGCGCCGCCCATGTTGATAAGCGCAGCGGTGGCAAGCAGGCTGAGGGTCGCGAGAGAGGCGAGCAGCTTTTGTTTCGGGCTGCTGGTCGCGATCCACTGTCTAATTTTGGCAGGGAGGTCGGTCATTAGAAGGATGCCTTTTCTGAATTGACTGAAACCATGTTGGTGATGCGGACGCCGAATTTGTCATCCACCACAACGACTTCACCGTGTGCCACCATGCGGTCGTTGACAAAGATGTCCACCGGGTCGCCAGCGAGCCGATCCAATTCGACGACGGAGCCGTGCTGCAGTTCAAGGATCTGGGCGAGTTTCATGCGGGTGCGTCCCAACTCAACGGTCACACGCATGGAGACATCCAGCAGCAGTTCGATATTCGATTCGTTCACGGAATCGGATTTGGCGGCTGGCCTTTCAGCGATCGGTTCAGCAGTTTTGTTGACGGGCATTTCTTCGGTTTCAGTGTTGATGTTGTTCATTTTAGTTTTCCTTATCAAAATCCCATCTGGGCTTCGTCTTGTTCACGGTAAACGCGGGTGATCTGCACGCCCAAACGCTTGCGGGATTTTCCAACGCGGGCATAGAACTGTTTTTTGTTGGCAACCTGCACCACCAGCGGACTGTCAATGTTGGTGTTCAATTCAATGACATCGCCCGGGGCAAGGTGAATCAATTCTTTCAGAGGCAGGTCTACGGCTCCTAAAATAACAGTGACCGGGACAATGGCTTTCATGGTGGCCTGGATTGCCATCTGGCGGGCTACAGGATCCTGCTGATGTTCCTTGCGTCCTGCGATCCAAATGTGAGGGTTGAGGATCTCGGTGATGGGTTTCAAGGTGTTGAATGGGATGAAAACGCTCATTGTGCCGGTGACACCTTGAATGTTGATCTCGATGGTTAACAGCAATACCCGTTCATTGCCTATCATCATTTGTACCCAGTGTTGATTCACAGTGCTGTCTTCGAGTGAGGGTTCAAGCGAGACCACCTTGCTCCAGGCACCTTTCATATCGCCGAGCATGTGTTCCACCAATCCGCGGAGCAGGGATTGGTCGATCTCGGTCAGGGCGCGTTCGGTAAAGCGGCCTTCAATTTTGCCGCCGAGGCGCTGCTCAAGGATCAAATAGCTGACGTTGAGACTCATGGTCAGCACCATGTGACCGGGCAGGGGGGCCAGTGAAATCAAATGGAAGAGGGTGTTTTGCGGAAAGTCCTTAATGAAGTCGTGGAAGCGTCCCTGCTCGATGTGTACGAGACGCGGGCGGACGTTGGTGCGCAGAAAGGTGGGCAGTGAGGTGGTGAGGCGTTCGCTCAGGTCTTCATGTACCAATTCCACGGCACGCATTTGCTCCTTCGAAAATCTGGCAGGTGACCAGAAGTTATAGGGCTGGATTTTTTTCTCACGTTTCCCATCCGGTCCCAATGATTCAGCGGACGGATTCACCTTATCCGTCAGGTTGACGTTATCGCCGCCGTTCTTCTGGTCGAAGTCAATGGCGCCGGAGAGTAATGCATCAATTTCAGATTGAGCTAACATGGTTACTGGACCACAAATTCGGTAAAGTAAATCGAGATGATATGAAGGTCGGTTAGTTTTTCAGAAAGGGTCTGTTGAATTTCCATGCGCAATTTTTCCTTGCCTTCGGCGGTGTAGAGGTCTTCGTATGTTTTGGTGGAAAGCAGGGTGATGACGGTGTCATCCATGATGGGCAGCCTTGAGTTGAGCTTTTCCTCGAACTGGGTCAGATAGGCTGTTTTTTCCTCTTCTGGCAGGGATTCGTATTCCGGGTTGTCGGGGGCAAATTCGACCACAATGGTCACACGGATGTATTTGCGTCCGCCGGGGTCCAGCAGATTGATGATCTTGGTGGACATATTGAGCATGATGCCTTCGCCCGGGGTGAATTCGTGGGTTTCCTGCGGGGCTTCGGTGGCTTCCACTGCGGCTTCTGTGGCGGGTGCCAGCGGGGTGGTTAAAGTAGTTTGATAGTCGTAGACAAGGCGGAAGGGCTTGGGGAGTTCATCTGGGGCAAAGATCACGTAAGCTGTGATGAGCGAGATGATCGCCGTAATGACCAGAATGACCTGGGTGATCACATTGAGGATTTTTAGGATTTTGTCTAACATAGGTCTCCGCTTCAGAAGTTGCCTGGGTTATGGAATGATGACAGGTGAGGTGATGTCTATGATGTTGCTGTCAACCTTGTAAATGATGATGATCTCCACGCGTGCATTCAATTCCTTGTGTTGTTCAGTGTCGTTCGGGAAGATCGGCGCATATTCACCCTGCCCGGAAATGATCAGCCTTTCGGGCGAGATGCCTGAGTTGATCAGATACTTTGCCACTGAGGTGGCCCGCGCCAGCGACAACTCCCAGTTGCCCGGGTAGGCGGGGTTCGTCGGCGGCGTGTTGTTCGTGTGGCCGACCAGCCTCACTTTATTGTCGATCGGGCGCAGCATTTCCACGATGGTATCGAGCACTTGCAGTGATTCTGCGGGTAATTCCGTTTGGTCGTTTTTGAAGATCAACCGCTCACTTAATGAGATCAATACACCTTCAATATTGGTCTGGACGCTGACCTGGTTGCCCAGGTTCTGCGAAGACAGCATGGAAGTCAATTGACCTGCAACTTCTTCCGATTGGGTGGGACCTTCAGGAATGCCCGGTACCACGATCGGTTTGGATGAACCATCTTCGCTTGTGCCGCCCGCTTGATTGATCTGGCTGTCCACGACCTGTGATGCGCCGCCAAGGGTGAAGGCCGTGCGCATGCTTTCGGCCAGCTGCTTGTATTTCTCCACATTGACCTGCCCCATGGAGTAAAGCACAACGAACAACACCATCAACAGGGTGATGAAATCTGCGTAACTGACGAGCCAGCGTTCGTCGTGATGCTCTTCGTGGTCTTCCTTGCGGTGTGCCATGGCTATGCTTGTGCCTTCCCGGTGTTCGCTGCAGGTGCTTTCTTGTCGGCACCTTTGGCCTTGTCACCTTCTTTTTCACCCTGTGCTTCTGATGGAGCCAGGTAGGCCATTAACTTATCGCGGACAATGCGCGGGTTTTCTCCCGCTTGAATGGAAAGGATGCCTTCCAACTGCATGTAGCGGTTGTGGGCTTCCTCTTCGCTTTTGGCTTTGAGTTTTCCAGCCACAGGCAGATAAACCAGATTGGCGGTCAACAGACCCCACAGTGTGGCAAGGAACGCAGAAGCGATCGCCTCACCCAATGCCGCGGGATTATCCAATTGTTTCAACACGCTGATGAGCCCCATCACGGTGCCGATGATTCCGAAGGTGGGGGCGAACCCGCCTGCCGCTGTAAAGAAGCCAATGCCTTGTTTGTGGCGGGTGCGCATCTGGTCAATGGTGTTTTCCATGATGGCAGAGACCTGTTCCGGTTCCGCGCCATCCACCACCATCATGAGTCCTTTTTTGAGGAATTTATCGGTAAGTTTGCGGCTGTCTTCTTCGAGGGCGAGCAATCCTTCGCGGCGTGCCTTGTCGGCCAGTTTCGTCAAAAGCTCGATATCGCCTTTTGAATTGAACTTGTTCGTCTTGAATGCCTGCATGATGAATTGCGGCAGTTTCAACGCGATCTTCAACGGGGAAGTAACGACCGTGGCGCCGATGGATCCGCCGATGATGAGGATGATCGCTGCCGGGGCTGCGAACAATTCCGCAGGGGAACCACCATCCAGAATCAAGGCGGTGATGATCGCTGTGAGGGCCAAAACCAGACCCGAAATGGTCGCAATATCCATATGCTGCTCCTAAGTTTGTTTCTTTTTGCCTTCGAAAAAGGATCGCTTCCTACCTGCCTGAAGTTGGGGCGTCAAAAGGGGCCAAAGTCTTCCTTCGATATTCGATGAAACGCTCGGCGATTTCCCGTGGAGTATCTTTAACGATCAATTTTTTATTGTTCACCAGGGTGACAACCGTATCCGGAGTTGCTTCCACCGTCTGAATTAATTCAGGGTTGATGTAAAAGATGGCTCCATTGGTGCGGGTTAGAAAAATCACGGGTATCGTCCTTTTGGGTTGGGAGGCTTTTTCGGCATAAATTTAGCATAGCGCCCCCATATCTCCTGTAAATAGGCCGTGAAAGGAATATAAAGATTGGCTAAAAATATTTAGCCTGAAGAATTTCCCCTCTTGAAAACAGGTGTTGATCGGCTTGTGCTAGGCGTCTTTTGAGATCGTTTTTACAGAAACCGATTGTGAAACGGTCTGGCGGTACATAAATTCCAACGTGGCGTTGGGGCGCTGGGTGACCACAGGCCCTGTGGTTTTGCCCCACACCAAATTGCCGCGGCTGTCGTACCAGTCATTTCCATCGCCGCCTGAGAGGACGGTGTCTCCAGGCGGGGTGGAGATCGCTGCGGTTTTTCCATCCTGCAATACGGTTTGAAGGAAAAGACCGCTCTCGGGTGAATACCCCTCAGCCGCCTGCCCAATTCCTCTTACATGTTGAGATCCTTTGAAAATATCCACCTGCTCGATAATGCCCGCATCCCTGGCCTTGAAAGTCACTCGTGTTCCATCGCTTAGCATGAATGTGGTGAATTCATCGCTTGCCTTGAGGTCTTTGAAATCTCCATTGCTGTTCCCCTGCACATCATCAACATCCACATGCGGGTCGCCCCACACGGTTGTGCTTTTGCTGGTCCATTTATCAAGGATGGTGAATGTTGCCCCATCTGCGAATTTGAAAAGATAGCGGTCTGATTCGG